>PBGQ01000039.1 GCA_002720125.1 Rickettsiales bacterium
GGAATTGGTAGACGCAGGGGATTCAAAATCCCCCGGAGAAATCCTTGAGAGTTCGAGTCTCTCCAGCCCTACCATAAACAGCCTTTAAATGGAGCAATTTATGAGCACAAGAAAAGATAGCCATGAAGAACAAAAAAAGAAAAATATTATAACCAAGGACCATTTTGTTATAGAAAACGACAAGATGTTTGCTGGCAAACACTTAATTCTAGACCTATGGAATACTGAGTTTGATAATTCGATTCGTACTCTAAAGTATTTACTTAAAAAAGCGGTTCTACTGTCTGGCGCTACTATGCTTCATATACATTTACATAGATTTGGTAAGAACCAGGGCATATCAGGAGTAGCAGTTTTAGCAGAATCTCATATAAGTGTTCATACATGGCCAGAGAGAAACTATATGGCTTTTGATATTTTTATGTGCGGTGATACATTTCCTGAACATGCTGCTGAATTTTTAATAAAAAAATTAAAACCTAATAGGAAAAAACTACAAGCCATAAAAAGAGGTGAAATTAAAATTGACATATAAATGTGTAAATTGGTTAGACAATAATAAGAAGCAATCCCCAATCTTAATTTGTGATTTGGAACAAGTAAAAAAAAACTTTCTTCTTTTAAAGAAGAACTTTCTAGGAATAAAACCTTACTATGCAGTAAAAGCTAATCCGCATAAAAAAATAATAAACACATTAGAAGGTTTAGGAAGTTATTTTGATTGTGCCAGTATTAATGAAGTTAGTCTATGTATTAAAAATAATGTAAAACCAAATAAAATATCATTTGGGAACACTATAAAAAAAAATATAGATATAAAAAAAGCCTATAAATTAGGAGTTAACCTTTTTGCTTTTGATGCAAAGATTGAGTTGGAAAAATTGGCTAATAATGCTCCAGGAGCAAATGTCTTTTGTAGAATACAAGTGCCAAATGGAGGTGCTCAGTGGCCACTTTCTAATAAATTTGGTTGCTCCCCAAGTATAGTAGAGGAGCTTACAATCTATGCTAAACAATTAAACCTTAAGCCCATAGGAATTTCTTTCCATGTAGGATCTCAACAGAAATATAAAACTACTTGGGAAAAAGCAATAAAAATATCTTCCGAGGTTTTTAAAAACATAGAAAAAAAGAAAATAAACTTTAATTTCTTAAATATTGGAGGAGGTATTCCTTCAAGATACGATGAAAGAATATCAGATATAAGTAAATATGGTAATTTTATAAAGAAAGCAATAGCAAAATATTATGGAAACAAAATACCTAAAAAAATAATTTGCGAGCCAGGAAGGTTTCTCGTTGCAGACTCTGCAATAATAGAATCAGAGGTAATACTTGTGTCTAAACATAATGCTAACGATAAAAAAAAGTGGGTTTATATCGATGTAGGAAGATATAATGGATTAGCTGAAACTGAAGGAGAGGCAATACGGTATCCAATTACTGTAAAGGGATATGACAATAAAAAAATGTCCAATTTTATATTGGCAGGGCCATCATGTGGTAGTCATGATATTTTATACAAAAAAAAAAAGGTGTCTCTTACCTAAAAAAATTCAGGTAGGTGATAAAATTAGAATACACGGAACAGGAGCTTATACAATAACATATGGTTCTGCATTTAACGGCATAAAAAAAATAAAGCAGTTCTTCATAGATTAAACTATTTCATTTTTTCAATAAAATTTGGAATACAAAAAGAAGCTGAACAGACTTTTAAATTATAGTATTCAGTAGTAAGCTTAGTTTTTATGTATTTTTTACTATCCCCTCCCAATTTTATTCTATTAGATGCCCAAACCAATGCCATATATCCGCCTATATAAGAGGGAACTACAGTTAAAATTATACCACTATTTTTAAATATTCCCTCAACATAATTACAGACTTCTTTTAATTCTTTTTGTTGTAGAAAAGGTACACCACTCTGAAAAACTGCTATGCCATTTGCATTAAGTATTTTTTTAATATTTTCATAAAAGGCATATTTAAAAAGACTTTTACCAGCTCCAACTGGATCAGGTCTATCTGCAATTACTAAGTCATATTTTTTTTTTGACTCCTTTGTGAAAAAGAGAGCATCCTCAGTAAAAATTTTTACTTTTTTATTAGTAAGTGAATTTTTATTAATTTTCTTAAAGTATTTCTTGCTTAAATTAATTACTTCTTTATCAATATCTACCAAGTCAATTGTTTTTATAAAATTATATTTTAATAGTTCTTCAGCAACAGCTCCATCACCTCCTCCAATGATAAGAATATTTTTAGGATTTTTAAGCTTATTAATAGCAGGATGAACTAACATTTCAGAATATGAAGACTCATCTTTTTCAGTAATCTGAATTATTCCATCTAAAGCTAGTACTCGACCATAAATATAGGAGTCAAAAATTTGTATTCTTTGAAACCTTGATTTTTTGTCTACAATATTTCTTTTTATTCTTATTTCTTGAACAAGGCCTTTATGTAATATTTCTCTAAATATTTTTGTCATACTATTTCCATATTAAAGATTTTCCCATTTTATCCATCTCTTCTTGTTTCGCCACGTAAACATTGGGTAAGAAAACCTATTATTGGATAATTTATAATTACCTTTTAAGCTAATTACTTGGTCTATCATAAATTCAGTTACATCAGCAATATTTTTATTTTTTGCTTCATATATATTTATCCAGCTTAAATTTTCTAACTCTCCATTGGCTTTAAGGTTTCCATTAAAATTCTCAAATAATGATAAAAAAAAGCGCGCATGATATCTTTTCTTTAAAAAAGAGGGTGTTATTGCTCTACCAAAAAATATAAGCTTTTTGATATCAGGGATCAAAGAATACTTATTAAGATTTTCTCTGTAAATACCATCCAAAAATTTTGGATTAACAGGATGTTGAGCTTTTTGAGATAGATATAGTCCAGTTTCTTCAAATGTTTCTCTAATAGCTGCATAAAAAATAGCTATAGCATGACTTTCATTTCTGGTCTTAAGCTTATGTTTATGAGGATCTATATCTGGATTAAAAATATTTTTAGTTAAATAGTCTTTTCTCTCTAATACACCTCCTGGAAAGACATAAACACCTGGCATAAATCGCGAGTTTTCCGGCCTCTTTCCCATAAGGACATAAATTTTTCCTTTACGTTCTCTCAAAATAATTATACTGGCAGCATCTTTTGGAATAGCTATAAAATTCTTTTTTTTGTTGTGCATTTTTTAAAAAGTCAATAAGTTTAAAATTTTAGTATCTTATAATACATAGTAATTATAATAGATAAATTTATAAAATAAAATTATGAAAAGCTAATACTTTGATAAAACGCTTAAAAAAAGAACAAAAGATAAACTATCAGGAAATAGATCATTTTAGCCCTTTAGTAAGGAGATTAACAGCTCCTAACCCGAGTCCATTTACATTGCATGGCACAGGCACTTTCATAATTGGAAATAAGGAAATTTGCATAATTGATCCAGGTCCAAAACTAGACACTCACATAGATAATATATTAAATTCTATTAATAGGAAACTCATTACTCACATTTTGATCACTCACACACATAAAGACCATTCTCCAGCTGCACAAGAGTTAAAAAAAGCAACAAATGCAAAGACTTATGGTTTTGGTCCCTATCCAATTAATAATTATGTAGATAAATATGAAGAAGGGCATGATTTGGATTTCAAACCTGATATCTTTTTAAAAGATGGAGATATAATTAGAGGCAGTGATTGGACAATTAAATCATTACACACGCCGGGGCATACTTCTAACCATATGTGCTTTGGATTAGAGGAAGAGAAATTACTTTTCACAGGAGACCATGTGATGGGCTGGGCTACAACCGTTATAATTCCACCTGATGGAAATATGAGTGATTACATCAATAGCCTCAAAAAATTACTTCTATTAGATTATTCAAAATACTTTCCTACACATGGTAGTCCAATCACAGAACCTCAGAAATACGTAAGGGCTCTAATTGCTCACAGAAAAATGAGAGAAAAACAAATATTAGAAGAACTAAAAACTAAAAAGTTGTTTGTTAAAGAGATGGTTCCAAAGTTTTATTCATCTACTAAGAGACAATTGTGGAAAGCAGCAGAAAAATCAGTATTGGCAACATTGATAGGTCTTGAGGAAAAAGGATATGTTAGATGCATTGAAAATACAAAAACAGACAGTAAGTGGTCTTTAATAGGAAAATAATACTCTAGTAAAATTATGATTATACAAAAAACATATCTCAATAATTCCAAATTTAGGTACAGCATCGCAATAGGAAACTTTGATGGCATACATGTTGGACATAGATTTTTATTAAAAAAATTAGGTAATCTTAAAAAAAAAGAACTTGATAAAGTAGGAGTATTAACGTTTCATCCTCATCCAGTAAAAGTAATTTACCCAGAAAAATGGAAAAAAAACCTCATAAGATTTAGAACAAAATTTAGGCTTTTGAAAAAAAATGGTTTGGATGCTATTTTTATTATATCATTTAACAATGAATTAAGAAATTTATCAGCTAAAGATTTCATTGAAAAAATTTTAATTGAGGGTATTAAAGCCAAGAACATATTAGTAGGAGAAGACTTTAAGTTTGGAAAGAATAGGGAAGGTGGAATCAAGCAACTATTAAAATACGCCAATGAAAAAAAATTTTCACTTTTCTTTTTTAAGAAAAGAAAACTAAATGGAGAGATATATTCTTCGTCTGCAATAAGAAATTATCTTAAATTAGGAGATATTAAGAAATGTAATAGACTTTTAGGTTATAAATGGGAAGTAGAGGGAAGGGTTGTTAGAGGAGAGTCTAGGGGAAGATTATTAGGATATCCTACAGCAAATATAAACTACAACTATCAAATAGCACCATCTAATGGTATTTATGCATGTTGGGTTAAAATTGATAGAGAAGATACATGGAGAATGGCAGCAATTTCGACTGGAACAAGACCACATTATAAAGGAGAAGAAAAAATATTAGAGGTGCATATAATGGAATTTTCTGGAAATCTTTATGAAAAAAGAATAAGAGTAGCCTTTATACAAAAAATTAGAAATGAGGAAATATTTAAAAGTGAAGATAAGTTAATTGAAAGGATGAAGAAAGACTGTGAAGACGCTAAAAGAATTCTTAGAAAAGATTTTATTAAAAATGATAACGAAGGTTGACTATGGAAGATAGAAATAAATACAATCATACTATACTTTTGCCTAATACTAAACTATCAATGCGGGCCAACTTACCAACACAAGAGCTTAAAACTATAGAGTTTTGGGAAAAAATTCAACTCTGGGATAAAACTCAGGAAATTGCCAAAGATAGAGAACTATTTGTTTTACATGATGGTCCTCCTTATGCCAATGGTCCAATTCATATGGGTACTGCGACTAATAAAGTACTTAAGGATATTATTAATAGAATGATGTACGGAGAAGGTTTTAACCCTCTATTTGTACCAGGATGGGATTGTCATGGCCTTCCTATAGAATGGCAAATAGAAAAAAATTACAGAAAAAAAGGCTTTAAAAAAGAAGATATATCCATCAAAGATTTTAGAGAAGAATGTAGAAATTTTGCAAAAATATGGGTGGAAGAGCAAAGAAAATCATTTCTTAGACTCTTTGTTCAAGCAGATTGGAAGAATCCGTATTTAACAATGGACTTTAATGCTGAAGCGAAAATATTAGAGGAGTTTAGCAAGTTTTTTTTTAGATGGATCCCTTTATAGAGGATCAAAACCTGTAATGTGGTCGCCAGTTGAAAAGACGGCGCTTGCAGAGGCAGAAATAGAATATAAAGATATATTATCAAAGTCAGTTTATGCAGCTTTTGAAATTTCAAATCCTAGAGATAAAGACTTTAATAATGCTTCAATAGTTATATGGACAACTACTCCCTGGACATTGCCTGGTAATCAGATGATAGCATATGGTATAGATATAAATTATTGTCTATTTAAAGTAATTTCTAGTGCAAATAAAGAAATTTTGGAAAGAAAATACGTAGCAGCAAAAGCTTTATTACCTTCTATTGCGAAGGATTGTGATATTTTTGAATATGAAGAATTAAAAACAGTTAAAGGATGTAATTTGGAAGGATACGAATGTCTACATCCTCTTAATGGTCTCGGTTACGACGGCATATCTACTCTTTATCAAGGTGACTTTGTTGAGGAACAAGAAGGGAGTGGTTTCGTTCACATAGCCCCAGCGTATGGAGAAGATGACTATAACTTAGCAAAGAAGTTTGACGTTGATATAAAAGACATAGTCAATGATGGAGGTGTTTACAAACAAAATACTCCTCTATTTTCAGGAATTCATGTTTTTAAAGCAGATGATGTAATAATAGAAAAAATATCCTATAAAAATAATCTTTTAGGTGTAAAAGATTATAAACATTCATACCCCCACTCATGGCGATCAAAGAAGCCTATTATTTATAGAACTACTCCTCAATGGTTTATTAGCATGGAAAAAAAAGGATTAAGAAAAAAAGCACTAGAAAGTATTGAAAAAACAGAATGGTATCCTCCTTCTTCAAAAAATCGTATTAAAAATATGGTAAAAGATAGACCAGACTGGTGTATCTCAAGACAGAGATCATGGGGAGTTCCATTGACAATTTTTATTAATAAAAATACAGGAGAACCATTAAGAGATAAGAAAATCATGCAAAGAATTATTGATGATGTAAAAAAATATGGTTCAGATATTTGGTTGGCAGGAGATCCTTTCAAATATTTAGATAGTGAGAAAAAAGCTAGTGATTATGAAGTAGTATATGATATTTTAGATGTCTGGTTTGACTCAGGATCAACCCATGCATTTGTTTTAGAAGATAAGTTGAAATGGCCTGCTGATATTTACTTGGAGGGGACTGATCAGCATAGAGGTTATTTTCAATCTTCTTTGCTAGAAGCCTGTGGAACAAGGGGTTCTGCACCTTTCAAGGCAGTAATTACACATGGATTTGTACTAGATGGTGAAGGAAGAAAAATGTCGAAAAGTTTAGGTAATGTTGTAAAACCAGAAGATATCATAAAAAAATCAGGAGCGGATATTTTGAGACTATGGGTGTCTATGACAGACTCCTCTGATGACATGAGAATTAGTGACGAAATTTTATCTAACCTTAACGATTATTACAGAAGAATAAGAAATACTTTTAGATTTATACTAGGAAATCTAAATAAAGACTTAATAGAAGAAGAGAAAAAAGCTGCGAAATTTTTCGAAATTGACAGTTTTATTTTGGCAAGAATATTTGAATTAGAGGAAATAAGATTAAGTACGTTAAAAATGCACAACTATCATTTATTCTATAAAGCATTATTTGAATTCTGTACTGTAGATTTGTCTTCATTTTATTTTGATATTAGTAAAGACATACTTTATTGCAATAACATAGATAATAAAGAAAGAAAATCTAGAGTAAATACACTTTACATTTTATATGATGTATTAATTTCCTGGTATTCTCCAGTCTTATGTCATACTACAGAAGAAGTTTGGCAACTATTGAAAACACAAAACTTAGAAAGTGTTCACCTTAAATTAGCTAAAAAAATAGGTCAAGAATGGAAAAATCAGGATTTAGTAAAAAAATGGGATGAAATAAAAAAAATTAGGAGGTTAGTGAACACAGCACTAGAATTGGCTAGAAATGAAAAAAAAATTGGAACTAGTTTAGAAGCTAAAATTTTGATTAAAATAGAAGACAACAGCATAGAAAAATTAATAAAAGATTTGGAAATGACACAAATTTGCTTAATAGCTGAATTTGGATTAATTCAGATAAACCAGAAGATACCTGATGAATATCTCACCTCATATATTAGTGACACAGAAAAGATAGAAATATGGGTATATAAAACAAAGTATCAAAAATGTCTTAGATGTTGGCAACACAAAGAAGAAGTGTCTTCAACAGTTGACTTGTGCAAAAGATGTATAGATGCAATTAGCAAAAATAATCTTCATGATTAAAAAAAAGAATAGTTTTTTAAAGAAAAACATATTACTAACTTTATTATTTTTTTTATTAATAACTTTTGATCAAATAGCAAAAATATTTACATCTAAGATAATGATAAACAATAATTTTGCGGATTTAAACATATTTCCATTTTTAAACATAGTATTTGTAAGAAATACAGGAATAAGTTTTGGATTATTTAGTGATGGGGGTATATTTAATAGATATTTTTTTAGTATTTTTTCAATTTTAGTTGGTACAATAGTATTTATTACATCGCTCTTATCCGACAATAAATTAGTTGTTTCAGCCTTGATATTAATATCAGCAGGAGCTTTCGGTAATGCAATTGATAGAATTTATTTTGGAGGCGTAATAGACTTTATTGACATTTTTTTATATAATTACCATTGGCCTGCATTTAATTTTGCAGACATCTTTATTACAATTGGAGTTATAATCCTAGTTTTTGAAAATTTGTTTTATGATAAAAAAAATATTAACTAATTTACTTTTGATCAAACTGAGTTTGGTTTTAGTTTCCTGTGGTGGATCCCCTTTATTTTCTAAAAAAACTTTAGACCCATATACTTTAACTAAAAAAAGACCTCTTATAATGCCACCTGATATGGTCCTTAGGCCGCCAGGAAAAGAGCAAGTAAGTATGAAAAATTCATCAAACTCTATTAGTGAAGAAGACGCATATGAAAACGAGCTTAGTATAGACGATATTTTGTTAGGAAAGAAAAATTCTAATAAAAAGAAAAGGAGTAAACAAGATAAAGAATTGATTACCGATATTTTAAAAGCCAAGGCTCAAGTTATACTTAATTAGCAAATTTTATAATTTATTAAAATGATTACAGATATTAAAGGATGGAGTAAAAACCGAAGCAAGTTATCTTTGTTATATAGGAATAGAATAGATAAAATATTTAATTCTCTAGATAAAGATATTGATACCAAGTTTACTTATTTATCAAGCAAAGAAGATAAACTTTTATTTAAAAAAATAAGGAGTATAAGTAATCAATTTAAAAATAAAAAACGAATCTTTCTAATAGGAATAGGAGGTTCTAGTTTAGGTGCTAAAACAATACTAGATGTAGATTATAATGATAAGATAACCTTTTTAGAAAACATAGATCCTGCCTATATAAGGAAAAAATTATTATCTGTCTCAGATAAAAGCATAGGTTTTATAATTATTAGTAAATCTGGTGAGACTCTTGAGATTCTATCAATCATAAGTATAATTGAAAAACATTTTTTCAATAATATTCAGTTAAGTAGTAATAGCATTGTAATAACTGATAATAAGAACTCAACTTTATCGAGGTTAGCTCGAAATAGAAAGATACCAATTGTTTATAGCGACTCCAATATAGGGGGTCGATACTCATGTTTTAGTATGTTAGGTTTATTACCTCTGCACATAGCTGGACTGGACTCACAAAAAATTAAAAATCTTGCGAACAGGCACTTTAGAGATTATTTGAACAAAAATAAAAAAACTAGTAAAAAAAATATTTCTTCTTTAGTAAATTTTGTAAGTAATAGGAAGATTTCAGGCCATGTTTTTCTATGCTACATAGAAAGCTTTCAAACGCTTATGTTATGGTATAGACAACTTTGGGCAGAATCTATTGGAAAAAAGGGAAAAGGTATACACCTGATGCCTGCTATTGGATCAGTAGACCAACATAGTCAACTTCAGATGTGGATTGACGGAAAAAAAGATCTTATTTTTACCGTTGTTGTTCCAAAAAAAAGAAGCAGAAATTTCAAAATTATAGATAAAAGTAATATACTTCCGCCTTATTTGAATAATAAATCTATTGGAGAAATCATCAATAAAATGAGCCATGCTACTATATTAGAACTTAAAAAGCTCAAAATACCTGTCAGAATCATATACATAGAAGATGATACTTTTAAGTCAGCTGTTCAGCTAATGACAAATTTAATGATGGAAGTCTCAATATTAGGATTAGCATTAAATATTAATCCCTTCGACCAACCTGCTGTAGAAAAAGCAAAAAAGTCCACTAAGAAACTATTAGCTAATAATGTATGAAATTAGAAAATTAAGCAATGATATTATAAATGCAATAGCTGCAGGTGAGGTGATTGAGAGGCCGTATTCAATAGTCAAGGAGCTAGTTGAGAATTCTTTAGATGCTGGAGCAAAAAATATTGAAGTTTTCGTTGCAGAAAAAGAAGGTTTCTTTATAAAAGTTATTGATGATGGGTCTGGTATAGAGGAAAAATACTTAGACCTCTCTTTGGAAAGACATGCAACCTCAAAATTACTTAATACAAACTTATCAGGAGTGAAAACTCTTGGTTTCAGAGGAGAAGCACTCTATGCTATTGCTGCAGCATCCTCATTAACAATAATTAGCAAAACCTCAAGTATGAGAGAAGCAAAAAAAATAATAGTTAAAGACAAAAAAAAATCAACATTAATTCCTTCCAAAGGTAGAAAAGGAACGGAAGTAACAGTAAAAGAAATTTTTAAAAATATTCCAGTACGAAGAAAATTTATGAAAAGCGCCCGTGCAGAAGCTTATTCCATTAGAAATACTCTAAAAAAAATAGCTTTTTCTCATCCTCAGGTTTCAATTACTTATAATGAAAATGGCAAGTTGAAATATTTATTTTCTGTGGTGAGAAAAGAAAAGCAAATCCTTAATAGGATTAATGAAGTTTTAGGAGAAGAATTTATAAAAAGTTCTCTTAATTTAAATGTAAAAAAAAATTTTTTCTCAATCGAAGGATTTATTAGTATACCTACATTTACTAGACCTAATTGGACAGAAACTATTATAGTTCTTAATAATAGAGTAATTAGAGATAGACAAATACTAGGTGTTATAAAAGCTGCCTATGCTGGATTAATATCAAGTAAAAGATTTCCAGTGGTGGCATTATTCTTTAACATTAAAGAAGATAATTTAGATTTTAATGTGCATCCTACAAAATCTGAAGTAAGGATAATAGAAAGAAATTTCATTAATTCTGTACTAATAAAAACTATAAGGGAAACTCTTAAAGATGCAGGTTTGCTTAGCTCAGTTTCGTTTGAGAAGAATCTAATAAGTAGTTTTAAACATAGTTCTAATATAAGTAAAGATATAGATATCCAGTTTCAATTTAGAACTATAGATAATCTTAAAGAATATAAAATTAATAATAAAAAATTAGTAGATACAAAAGAAAGCTTTAGGTTAGGACAGGCTTTATTTCAAATTAATAAAATGTTTATTATTTCGCGAACAGAAGAAAAGTTAATACTAATAGATCAGCATGCTGCACATGAAAGGATAGTTTTAGAAAGAATAAGAAGCAGTTTTTTAAAAAAAGAAAATATAAGACAAGTTTTACTTATACCTGAAATAATAAAAATTAAAGAAAATAGAGAACTGTTGTTTGGAAATGAAAAAGAAATTAACAGACTAGGTTTTATTTTCGAAGACTATGGAGAAGATAGTATTTTAATTCGAGAAATACCTTCTATTTTGGGAAAAATTAATATACAAGAACTTATGGAAGACCTCTTAATAAATATTAAAAGCATAGGAAAAATTGATGCTAAAAATTCTAACATTGAAAGAATTTTTTCGAGTATATCATGCCATAATAGTATAAGATCAGGAAGGTCGCTTAATATTGAGGAAATGAATGCACTTCTAAGACTTATGGAGAAAACTCCCAATTCAGGACAATGCAACCATGGAAGGCCAACATTTATAGAATTATCTATAAAGGATATTGAGAAATTATTTGGTAGAATTTAGTTTGTTAATAAATAACTAATTTTAATACTTCCATATATTTTATTAAATATTAAATATTTTTTAAAAGAAAGATTGAATTTAAAACTCTTCTCTGTTTCACAGACTATAATAGCTTTTTTTTTATATAACTTCTCATCAAATATCTTTTCTAGAGAAATATTACATAGGTTTTTATAATAAGGTGGATCTAAATAAAAAAGTTTAAACTTAGCATCAAAGGAAATCATATCAAAAAAACTTTTGTTTAAAATAGTAACTTTATCTTCTAGACTGAGTTCGTTTATATTAATAAGAATATTTTCATAAACTACATTATCTTCCTCAATTAGTGTGGATTTTCTAATATTCCTAGACATGGCCTCGAATGAAATAATCCCTGAACCTGCAAATGCGTCAAGCATATGATTTTTGTGTCGCCAATCATTAAACTCAAATCTATGAATTAGAACATTAAATATAGATTGTCTTACTTTATTTGAAGTAGGTCGTACGATATTATTTTTAATAGAGCTTATTTTTCTTGATTTAAATTTTCCACCAGTTATTAACATTCTTTTTTAAAAGGTTTTTTGTAACTAAGAATTTTTATTTCTCCACTTTTAAGGTTGGCTAATTTATAAGGTCCATATTGTATTCTAATTAGTTTATTTACAGAGATATTAAATTTACTAAAAATTTTTCTTATATGCTGGTTCATTCCTTTATCTAAAGATATTTTTAACCAAGAGTAAGTTTTTGTATTACTAATCAATTGTAAACTTTTCACATCATGAATCCTGTTATTGATTTTAATTCCTTCTAGTATTCTTTTTTTTTGATTACTGTCTATTAACCCTTGAATTTTAACTCTATAAATTCTAATAATCCCAGATTGTGGATTTTCATAATAACTTTTTAATTTTGTATTGTTAGTCAATAACAACAGTCCTTGCGAATTATAATCTAGTCTGCCAATTGAATGAATTTTTCCTCCTAGGTATTTTACTAATTTATTAGGAATAAAATCATATACTTTAACTCTATCTTTTTCATCCTTATGAGTGCTTATTACCCCTTTTGGTTTATTAAATGCTACTATAAATGTTTTAGTTCTATCTTTATTAAACTGTATATTATTATTCATAAGTAATATTTTATTTTATGCTTTCTCTTATAAAACTTTCAAAAATATTTTTATCACTTTGTTCAATAAGAAACTCTGGGTGCCATTGAACACCTATACAAAATTTTTTAGTTTTATCTTCAATACCCTCAATAACATCGTCTGGTGCAATAGCATTTAAGCAGAGACCATATCCTATTTTCCTAACTGCTTGATGATGAGCACTATTTACCTTAATTTTTTCTTTTTTTACTATACCCAATAATTTGGTATTTTTTAAAATATTTACAGAATGACTTGTTTGATTTCTAGGGTTTTCTTGTTCGTGTTTTATTTTAGTTTTTATTTCATTTTCAATATCTTGAACAAGCGTACCTCCGTAAACAACGTTTAGAAGTTGTTGTCCTCCACATATTCCTAACACAGGCTTGTTTATTGAAAGAAATTTGTCGCAAATACTAAATTCAAATTCTGTCCTTTTTTCCTTCGTAATTACATTTCCATATTTACGTTTTTCTGAAAAAAAATTAGGGTTAATATCAAATGCACCTCCTGTTATAACCAAACCATCTATAATATCTATTATTTCTTTAATATTTTTGTTATCATAAACTAGAGGAATTGGTATGCCACCATATTTGACTATAGTTGAACAATAGTTCTTTCTAATTGCATACCAAGGGAATTTTGAGTAAGTTTTTTTTGTTTCGAGGTCTAAGGTTAAACCAATTAATGGCTTCTTTAACATAATTTTTATTTTTTTTAGTAATATATAATATTTTGAAATTATCTCAAATAATAAAAGTTGCACATTTAGAGGCAAAAAAAGCCTTTGATAAAGGTGAGGTGCCAGTAGGAGCTGTTGTCTATAATAGTGAGCAAATAATTTTTAAATCTCATAACTTAATAAAAACCATGAACGACCATTTATCACATGCAGAAATATTAGCTCTTAAGGGGGCAGCAAATAAAATAGGAACAAATATATTAAACGACTTTAATTTATACGTAACTCTTGAGCCTTGCTTTGTTTGTAGTTACGTAATATCAAAATACAAAATCAAAAATCTTTATTTTGGAGCCTATGACACTAAAAAAGGAAGTCTAGAGAATGGAAGCAGGATTTATAATAGAGACCTTGGCATTTACAGGCCGGAAGTATATGGAGGCCTCGGAGAAGAAAAGTCAGAGAAAATGATCAAGAAATTTTTTAAAAAAATAAGAAAAAACTATTGACCTATATCATTTCTATAAAAGCAACCATTCCAATGTATTGACTTTATTCTTTGGTAAGCAATTTTAACTAGCTCTTTCAGATTATGTTCTTTAACTAAAATATTAATAACTCTCCCTCCAGCTGTTAAAATTTTATTTCCTTTTCTTTTAGTACCCGCATGAATAATTAAAACATTATCCTTTACATTTTTGTTTTCTATTCCCGATATTACAAATNCCTTCTTATATTTTTCTGGATATCCTTTACTTGTCATAACTATGCATAGTGATTTTTTTTTACTTAAATTAATAACAACTTTATCTAACATTTGTCTTTCTGAATTTAAACATATTTGAAGGAAGTCAGACTCTAATCTATTTAATATAGCCTGACATTCAGGATCGCCTAATCTCACATTATATTCAATCAAATATATTCCTTTTTTTGTAAACATTACTCCAGCATACATTACTCCAATATAGGGATAACCTATATTTCTCATGGTTTTTAAAGTAGGTTCTATAATTTTTTTCAAAACTTCTCTAATAGAGACCTTACTTTCTAAGGGAGAAGGCGAGATGCAACCCATTCCTCCTGTATTTAGGCCTTTATTTCCATCTTTAGCTCGTTTATAATCTTTTGCACTACCTAAAAATTTAGCTGTTTTTNCATCTGATATAAAAAAGAAGCTAGCTTCTTCTCCTACTAAAACTTCTTCCTGAAGAATTTTAGAATTTTTATCTCCTATATTTCCTTTTTTTACATTATTTAAAAAACTTTTTGCTTCTGAAANTNTTTTTGCAACCACTACTCCCTTNCCAGCTGCTAAATTNTCTAATTTAAGTACTAATGGAAATTTTTGCTTTNTTATNCTTNATGAGGCTTCATTTGCGTTATTATATNTANTAGANTGAGCAGTTTTAATNCCCGATAAATTGCAAATCTTCTTAGTAAATATTTTTGATGACTCAAGCTTAGCGGCTTCTTTAGTGGGCCCTAATACTTTAACATTATTAATTTTTAAGAAATCTACAATTCCTTTATCTAAATATTCCTCAGACCCGGGTATTACTAAATTAACTTTATTACTTTTACAAAAGATTAAAATTTCATTAAAAGAACTACATTTACTCTTTGTACGGTTGCATAGTAGTTCTGTTCCAGCATTGCCAGGTACACACCAGATCTTATTAAGAANCTTAGATTTCTTTAAGGCTAAACATATGGAGTGTTCTCTACCACCACTTCCTAAAACCAGAATATTCATACTTTAATATACCCAAAAATATGTTATTTATAAATAACAATTACTTTAACATAAAAATGTCAAATATTCCCGTATACAGCGTTACTGAATTATCAAACTCTATAAAAGATAGCCTAGAAAGAAAGTATGAAAGAGTAAAAGTAAGAGGCGAAATAACAGGTTATAAGAATTGGAATGGACACCTATTATTTAATCTTAAAGACGAGAGTTCTTTATTATCATGTCGTATTTGGAAGAATAGAGTAAGTTACTTAGAATTTTTTCCTGAAGATGGCCTGGAGATAATATCAGTTGGAAAGATTAGCACCCATATGCAAAGATCTAATTATAATTTCATAATTGAAGATATTCAATTAGCTGGCGAAGGCGAATTACTGAAGATTATAGAAAGAAGAAAAGACAAGTTCAAAAAATTAGGATATTTTGATGATAATAAGAAAAAAAAAATTCCTTTTTTACCAAAAATAATAGGAATAGTGACATCTTTATCTGGAGCGGTTATAGAAGACATNAAAAAGACTATNAGNGANAGATTCCCNAGTNATCTAATNTTATGGCCAGNATCAGTGCAAGGACCAAAATCTGAAANNNANTTAAGCAANGCCATAAATGGTTTTAANANATTAAGAAAAAAACCAGATGTAATTATTATTGCAAGAGGAGGTGGTAGTATCGAGGATTTAATGCCTTTTAATAGTGAAAGAGTTATAGAGGCTATATACCAATCTAGTATACCTATTGTATCAGCAGTGGGACATGAAACAGATCATACTTTAGCTGATTTAGTTGCTGATAAAAGAGCAAGTACTCCAACAAATGCTGCTGACATTACAGTACCAGATTTAAAAATTTTAAGTGAAAGTTTAGTTTCATTAGAGTACGCACTGAAAAATAATATTCAATCAAATATCAAGAAAAATTTTTACAGGTACGAAGCAGTTAAATCAAAAATTACCCATCCAAAGAAAATCATTGATATTTTAAAATATAATTATGTAAACAACTTTCAAATAGTTGAAGAGAGGGTTAGTAGTCTAATATTTAATTATAATTCTATTTTAAGCAAAACATTTCTCAAAAAACCCAGAAGATATATAGAAAATAGAGAGAAAATATTAAAAAAATTAGAANAATCTTACTTTAATGCTATTTCAAAATTTTTAATATTTAAAAAAAAATCCTTAGAAAATTATATTAAAATCTTAGAAACATCNTCTTACCAAAGACTTTTAGAAAAAGGATTCGTATTACTAAAAAATGATAAAAATGAATTAGTAAAAACTATTAATAAAGTAAAAGTAAATGACAATTTAAATATTNAGTTCTTAAAAGGAAAAATATTTGCAAATGTTAAAAAAATTGAAAAATAAAAATTTCAGATATTTTTATTTAATTATTTTTATGTTCTTTAATTATAAGAATATAATATTTGCTTTGGACTTAAATGGAAGTTTTATACAAGGTGGTATTGCATATGGAAAAGTAAATAATACAACCAAGGTTTTTTTTGACTCTAAGGTTGTTCCAGTATCCAGAGATGGTTCGTTTATCATTGGTTTTAGCAGAGATAATAAACCTTCTTCTACAATAAAATTGATATACGATAATGGTAAAGTTGATAAAAAATTAATAACCATAAAAAAAAGAAATTATAAGATACAAAGAATAAACAATATTGAAAAGAAGAAAGTTACACCGCCAGAAAATTACTATAAAAGGATAAAGAATGAGTCAATTCTCGTAAAAGAAGCAAAAAAAATTTTTTTTGATTTTCCATACTATAAAAGAGGCTTTGAAATGCCAGTACAAGGTATAATTACAGGTGTTTATGGAAGTCAGAGAATATTGAATGGAGAAACTAAGAGGCCACATTATGGAATAGATATAGCTAATAAAGAAGGTACAGTAATTCTATCTCCTAGCGACGGAGTTGTAGTTTTGTCAGAGAAAGATTTATATTTTTCTGGAGGAACAATAATAATTTCTCATGGTATGGGACTCACATCTTCGCTTTTGCATTTGTCAAAAATATTAGTTAGTGTTGGGGATATAGTTAAAAAGGGTGACGAGGTTGCTTATATGGGTTCTACTGGTAGGTCTACAGGTCCACATCTTGATTGGAGAATGGAACTGAGGGGAGTACGAATTGATCCGGAAATAGTCCTTGGACTTGGAGGTATCTCTAACTAACTTTTAATCGTATAGATCTTTCGACCAACGCCTATGTATCCATAGCCACTGACTCGGATCTTCTTTGATCCACTTGCTTAATAAAGAGTTTACCTCTTCCAATATAAAAAAGACTTTTTGTTCGTGAGTTAAATGATTAGATGGTTTTTTAAGTTTGCTATAGAAAGAAACTTCGTTATAAAGTTCTTTCCTCAGAGTTTTTATTGGAACAATATCTAGGTTCATTCTGATAGCTAATTCAGCAATAGCTGAAGCTGTATAAGCTTCTTTTCCTAAAAATTTAACAATTTTTCCTTCATTAAGTTTTTGATCCATAGCTAATGCAAGAGATTTTCCTTTACGAAGCCAAAGAAATGATTTTTTAGCTCCAACATCTCCTTTAGGAGTATAACTAGCATACTTCTCTCTCATCGACTGAACTAAATTATTTATATATTTATTATTTGATTTTCTATAGATTGTGAGAATATCTAATCCCAAACTGCTTAAAACCTTTGGGGCCAACTCCCAGTTCCCATAGTGTGCTGAAAAGAATATTATACCTTTTTTTTTTCTCTTATTTACAAGAAAAATCTTTTTTAATATTTTTATTCCATATATTTTTACATACTTATTATTTTGAGGAACTTCTCTATTAAGAAAAACAAATTCTCCAAAATTTCTTCCTATGTTAGACCACATATTAAATAAGATTTTGTTGCCTTCATGTCTTTCTATTCTTGGCCAAACAATTTTAATATTTCTTTTTGCTCTTTTATGATGTTTTGTATAAGGCCCTATTAAAGTGAAAAAATAAGATGATATATTAGAAGAGTATTTCCTTCCTATAACCTTGAATAGTGAAAGTAAGCTTAACAAAAATATATAAGGAATATATTGAATTATATTTCTAAAAACCATCTATCTTACTTTTAAGAATATGAATGAAATTTTTAATATCATACTTAATGTTTAATGGTAAATAGTCTATTTTTTTTTTGTACATACTTGGCAATTTTACATAGTCTTTTTCTGTTGTTATTAATCGAGAATTAATAGAATCAGAATTTTTTATTAAATTATTAATTTCTCTTTTAGTATATTTCTTGTGATCACCAAAGTAATATTTTTTAACTACTTTTAAATTATATCTTTCTAATATATCAAAAAAATTATTAGGATGAGCTATACCAGCAAAGGCAGTTAAATCCTTATTTAAAAGTTTCTTAATAATTTTTTTAGGCTTTATGTAGCTAACAAAAAAAATTGGTTTTTTACAATTTGGTACTAACTCACCAAATGTATCATCTTTTCCATAGTAAAATATACAATCACACTTAGCTATGCCATTTCTAACATTTTCTCTCAGTGGACCTGAAGGAAATAAACAATTATTTCCAAAAGCTTGCTTCTCATTTACAACAAGCAATGAAATATTTTTTTTTATGCTATAATCTTGCAATCCATCATCTAAAAGTATTATATCAGCTTTGTTTTTGATTGCTTTTTCTATCCCTATTCTTCTATCATTAGATATCCAGGTTCTTGCTACAGATGAAGCAATTATTGGTTCGTCTCCTACTTCCTCAGGATTAGATTTTTTGCTAACCTCTAATACATCTTTATTGATTTTGGTATCAAAAGTTTTATAAACAATGTGAACATTTTTTCCAATATCTTTTAAGTTTCTTGATATTTCGATTGTTAGTGGTGTTTTTCCAGCACCACCCATTATAACATTACCTATACATATTATAGGTATGGGGAAAGATTTTTGCTCTGTTATAAGTTTTTTGTATGAAAAACCAATTCTCCATAAATAGGTTAAGGGAAAAAGCAAATATTTGAATATGCTATTTTTTTTAAACCAAAATGCTGGTGTTTTCATTGTTTTCATTTAAATATCGAATTTTATTATATAAATGTTTTTCTGGCTTACTAAACTTATTTGTTAAGCTTTTAGCATTTTTCCCAGTTTTTCTTAAAATGATATCATTTTTTAGCAAATTAATTATTAGTTGGTCAAGCTCTATGGAATTAGTGGTTATTATGGCTTTCTCTTTTCTAAATAAGCTTACTAGATCCTTTATTTTATCATAGTATTTACCACATATGATACATTTTCCAAACTGGGCTGGCTCTATTAAGTTATGCCCGCCTATAGGTACTAAAGTCCCGCCTAGTATTATTAATTCAGATAGACTTATCAGGTTTCCGCTTTCTCCAAATGTATCGTATAAATAGATGTCCGTATTATGTTTTGGATATTCTAAATCTGACCTTACTT
>PBGQ01000040.1 GCA_002720125.1 Rickettsiales bacterium
CTAAAATAGACTCTGCGTTGCGAAGGATAAAAGAAGGTACTTACGGATTTTGTGAAGAAACAGCTGAACCGATAGGATTAAAGAGATTAATGGCAAGACCTGTTGCTAAATATACTATTGCAGCACAAGAAAAGCATGAAAAAGATGAAAAAGTNCATGCAGANGACTNAAAGGGTNANAAAAAAAAATNCNAANAAAAATTCAATATCNTTTNTNTTTGCAAAAAAATATATTTATTTTTATTANCCNTTTTTNTGGATAATTCTGTTANTATATCTTTTTAATAAATGAATAAAAAAATATTACTAATAATTGTGNTTNTTGTTGCTATTGAAATTTCAGGATATGGCATNCTNAGTACAATCTTTAAATTTCTTGGATAAGAAANNATTTTAAAATTTTGGAATTTTTGCTTCTTTGTCNAAAAATNTATAACCTTGCATTACAGCATTTCGATCAGCAATTTCTAANTACCACCTAGATAAATTTGCATAATTTTTCAAACCAATATCATGCCATTCGTGCCTAGCAATCCAAGGCCAAGTTGCAATATCAGCAATTGTATAATTGTCTCCTGCCAAGTATGTATTATTTTTTAAATTGGTATTAATTACTTCATATAGTCTTTTAGCTTCATCGTGATATCTTTTTTCAGCATATTCAGATTTACCTTTATTAAATTTTAAAAAATGATGAGCTTGTCCTAACATTGGACCTTGCGAAGCAGTTTGAAAATTTAACCATTCAATACATTTAAATCTTTCTAAATTTGATGACGGAATAAATTTTTTATACTTNTCAGCTAAATAGAGCATGATAGCACCTGACTCCATCANNGANATATTNCTCTCATGATCATATATTGCAGGTATTTTATTATTAGGGCTTATTTTTAAAAAATTAATATTAAATTGTTCATTTTTNATAATATTGACTGGTATTATCTTATAANCCACNTTCAATTCTTCTAATAAGATAGATATTTTTCTTCCATTAGGAGTAGCCCATGTATACAAATCTATCATTTTATTGATGGCCTTTTCATTGAAAAAATATTGTCCACAACAGAATAGTCCATATACCCAAGTCTTGAAAGAGGCTTTATTTTTTCTACATCCACAATGCCCTCTTTTATAAAATTATCATTAATATGTATGCCAATTACTTTTCCTATAATTATGCCATTATAATAATTATTTTTATTAGAAGGAAGATTAATTATTTCATGTAACACACACTCCATATTGATAGGAGAATCTTTTAATCTTTTTGGCTTAACTAAAATACTTTGTAGTGTATCAAGAGAAGCTAAATTGATTTCACTCAAATTTTTTTTTAATGGCGTACATGTTTTATTCATCTTGTCCTTGGTATTGTAAGTAGAAATGTTAACTACAAATTCTTTTGTAGCTTTTATATTAGAAAAAGTATCTTTAGGTCCATTACCAGAGGGTGCCACACCATTGTTTGCAAACATGATCATAGGAGGATCAGAAGAAACTCCATTAAAAAAACTATACGGAGCACAATTTTCATTATCTTCTTCGCTTACAGTTGTAATCCATGCTATTGGTCTTGGAATAATACAAGATTTAAAAGGATCATGTTTAAGCCCGTGGTTATTTTTTTTTGTTTCGTAAAACATCTATCTTGCAAGTATTTCCTTTATAATTTCATTTACTTTTGATGGATTGGCTTGACCTTTAGTTTCTTTCATGACTTGTCCAACAAACCAACCCATTACTTTTAAATTTCCTTGTAGATATTGATTTTTTTGTTGCTCATTATTATCTATTAACGCTTGTATTATATTTTTTAATTCATCTTGATTGCTTATCTGCTTNAACCCTTTTTCATTTACTATATCTTCTGCAGTTTTACCAGTAGAATACATTTCTTCAAAAACATTCTTTGCTATTTTGTTAGAAATAATTTCATTAGAAATGAGGTCTAATAGTTTTCCTAGATTAAAAGCACTAACTGGAGATTCNGATATATGCTTATTTGAATCATTTAACTTTCCAAATAAATTGGAAATAATCCAATTTGCTGATTGTTTAGGATCTCTATTTTTAGATAATTCCTCAAAATAATTAGCGATTTCTATGTCTGAGGATATTACTCTTGCATCATAGGAATTCAAATTATACTGTTTCTTTAGCCTTAACTTAAGTTCATCTGGTAGTTCAGGAAGTGTTTTTTTTATTCTTTCAATTCTTTCCTCTTTTATTTCTAATGGGACTAAATCTGGATCTGGAAAATATCTATAATCGTGAGCTTCCTCCTTAGATCTCATTGATCTAGTTATTCCTTTATTTGCATCAAATAATCTGGTTTCTTGGACAACATTCTCCTCTGATTCTATTAACTTAATTTGTCTATTAGCTTCATACTCAATAGCCTTCATNACATTTTTTATGGAATTGAGATTTTTTATTTCACACCTGGTTCCTAATTTGTCTCCAGGTTTCTTTACTGAAACATTAGCATCGCACCTTAAAGAACCTTTTTCCATATTACCGTCACATGTATCTACAAATCTAAGAATATTTCTTAATTTAGAAAAAAAGTTTCCTGCTTCATTCCAATCCCTTAAATCAGGGTATGTAACTATCTCCATTAATGCTACACCCGCTCTGTTAAAGTCTATTAATGTTTCCTTTGGATTCTGGTCATGAATTGATTTACCTGCGTCTTGTTCAAGATGTAATCTTTCTATTTTTATACGTTTNGTGTTGTCTTCATCTATATCTATATCTATAAAACCCTCGCTTACTATGGGATTTTTGAATTGGCTAATCTGATAACCTAATGGCAAATCAGGATAAAAATAGTTTTTTCTATCGAATATTGATTTTTTATTTATATTAGCATTTATCGCAAGTCCTGTTTTTATAGCTTGATCTACTGCAAAAGAGTTTATTACAGGAAGCGTTCCTGGTAATCCAAAATCTAGCAAATCTAGGTTATGATTAGCTTCTGACCCAAAAGCTGTTGACCCATTTGAAAATAATTTTAGGTTGGTCTTAATTTGAGCGTGCACCTCAAGACCAATTATCATTTCCCATTTTGAAATCTTACCTTCAATTGTAATAGGATTATAATAATTACTCATGTGTAACCTAATTCTGGTTTATGGTTAAAGCTAGCTGCTTCTTCGAGGGTTTTTGCAGCTTTTAATAAAGTATCTTCCTTAAAAGAATCTGCTATTAATTGTAGTCCCAAAGGAAAATTATTTTTACTTAACCCTGAAGGAACAGATATAGCTGGTAATCCAGCTAGACTTGAGGGAACTGTGAAGATGTCATTTATATACATTGAGATTGGATCATCTTTTTTTTCACCTAAAACAAATGCTTCGCTTGGAGCAGTTGGTGTTAAGATTATATCTACTTTCTCAAATGCCTCTTTAAAGTCATTCATAATCCTTCTTCTTACTTTTTGAGCATGTAAATAATATGCATCATAGTATCCTGAAGATAAAACATATGTTCCTATAAGCAGTCTTCTTTTTACTTCAGAGCCAAATCCTTGAGACCTTGTCTCGCAATACATTTGATTTAAATCTTCAAATTTCCCTTCTGCTCTAAACCCATATTTTACACCATCATATCTAGCAAGATTGGCTGAAGCCTCTGCAGGAGCAATAATATAATATGCTGGCAAAGAGAACTTTGTATGTGGCAAAGATATGTCTATAATCTCGGCTCCTTCTTGTTTTAACCATTCAGCCCCCTTCTGCCATAGCTTACTGATNTCATTTGGAATACCTTCAATATTATATTCTTTGGGAATTCCTATTTTTAAACCTTTAACTCCCTTTTTAATATCTTTTAATAAATCAGGTAGTTTTTCTGGTGCTGAAGTNGTNTCNTTTNTATCNTANGAAGCCATATGACNTAATGCCAGCCCTGCATCCTCAACATTTCTNGTCATNGGNCCTGCTTGATCCANGGATGAAGCAAAAGAAATTATTCCATATCTAGAACANCTTCCGTAGGNAGGTTTTAAGCCAACTATTCCACAAAAAGCTGCTGGTTGTCTTATTGAACCACCTGTATCTGTACCCAAAGAAAAATAAGTTCCANGAGCAGAAACTATCGCAGCTGAGCCACCTGATGAACCNCCTGGGGTTAAGGGTTTTTTTCCATNAACTGTCCACGGATTAATNACATTTCCATAGTAACAAGTATCACTAGCAGAACCCATAGCAAATTCATCCATATTTGTTTTACAAATGATTATCGCACCTGCTGATATTAAATTTTTTGTAACAGTAGATTCATATGGAGCAATAAATTTTTCTAACATTTTTGAACCAGCTGACGTTTTATGGCCCTTCGTACAAAATATATCTTTAACTGCAATTGGAATTCCTTCCAAGGGTAATCTGTCTTCACCTTTCTTGTTATCAGAGATTTTAGCACTAGATATGGCATCATCATACAATTTTTCACTTACTAAATTATATTGGTCTAATCTATCAATAACAGAAATACTATTTTTTACTAATTCTAAAGAAGATATACTCTTATTATCTAATAGTTTTTTTATTTCAAAACAGGATAGTTCTTCTATTTCTGCCATTTACTCTATCACTTTGGGTACTGTAAAAAAATTATTTTCTTTAGAAGGAGCATTTTTGAGGACCTCATCATTTTCTATGTTTTTTTTAAATGAAGCATCTTCTCTTTCAAATAAAGAAATTTTATTTACACTGGTTACTGGTTCTATTGTTTTTACATCAACTTTTTTAAGTTCTTCCATCCATTCAAATATTTTAGATAAATCTTTAGCGTACTCATTTACTTCCGTAAGACTTAATTTAATCCTAGCTAGATAAGCTATTTTTTTTGTTATTTTTTCATCTATCAACATTTTTGTTTAATATTTTTTAATTTGTGTTAAAAAGTTTACTTAGTATGAATCAAAAATATTATACTAGTAATCAAAGTACAATCACATATGATTTAAATATTTTCAAGGTTTCTTTTTCAAAAAAAGGAAAAATTTTAGGAATAGATACAGGCAAGAAATACATAGGTTTATCATTATCTGATTATGAAAAAAGAGTTGCTGTAGCTCATAAAACTATATTAAGAAAAAAATTTAAAGAAGACATTGAAACATTAAAAATTTCAGTAAATGAAAACGATGTAGTTTCATTTGTAATTGGACTTCCTTTAAATAAGGATGGTTCTAAAGGACCGAGGTCTCAATCTGCTATTACTTTTGCTGTAGATTTGTCCAAATACTTTAATTTGCCTGTTTATTTTTGGGATGAAAGATTTTCTTCTATAGGAATAGAAAAAGAAATGATAAGAAGCGGTGTTAAAAGAAAAAATATAAAAAAATATTTAGATGTGTCTTCTGCTACTTGGATTTTGCAATCAGCATTAGATGCTGCAAATTACGGTGATAAAATATAATGGCAAACAAACACTTATTATCTATAAAAAATTTATCTATAAAAAATATAAACCAGATTCTTGTAGATGCAGAGCGCTTTTTAAAAAATAAAAAGAGGAGTGAAAAAATTGCTACAAATAAAAACATAATTAATCTCTTTTTTGAAGACTCTACAAGAACTCTTACATCTTTTGAATTAGCAGGAAAACAATTAGGTGCTAGTGTTATTAATATGTCTATAGCTACATCTTCTATAAAAAAAGGTGAATCTTTGATAGATACTGCCATGACATTAAATGCAATGAGTCCTGATATACTTATCGTAAGACACAACATGAGTGGAGTTCCCTATTTGCTGTCTGAAAAAGTAAATTGCTCTGTAATTAATGCTGGAGATGGAAGCAATGAACATCCCACCCAAGCATTGTTAGATGCTTTAACAATTAAAATGAGAAAAAAAAAGATTGCTAGTCTTAAGGTTGCAATAATTGGAGATGTATTACACAGCAGAGTTGCTAGATCAAACATCTACTTACTTAATAAACTAGGCGCAAAAATTCGAGTAATTAGTCCTCCTACATTATTACCAGCAGAAATTGACAGGCTAAATATTAAAGTTTATAAAAATTTAGATGAAGGCTTAGATGGCGTTGATATTATTATGGTCCTTAGAATTCAGAAAGAACGTATGGAGGGTTCATTTGTCCCTTCTAAAAAAGAGTTTTTTAAATTTTGGGGGCTAGATAGAGAAAAACTAAATAAAGCAAAAAAAAATGCTTTAGTTATGCATCCCGGACCGATAAACAGAGGCATAGAAATAGATAGTGATGTAGCAGACGATATTGGAAGATCCCTAATACTTGAACAGGTAAAATTGGGAGTAGCTATAAGAATGGCCGTTATAAAAGATCTACTAAGGAAAAACAATGAATAAAATCGCATTTGTAAATGCTCACATTGTTGATCCTGAACAAAAATTAAATAAAAAAGGTATATTGTTAATAGAAGGAAAAAAAGTTTCTAATGTAATAACTAATAAAAATATAAAATTTAAAGACAAAAGTTTTAAAATAATTGACTGTCAAGATAATATACTGTGTCCAGGATTTGTTGACATCAAATGTCATTTAAGAGTTCCAGGAGATGAGCATAAAGAAAATTTATCATATGCTAGCAAATCTGCAGCATCTGCAGGGATAACCAGTGTTGTTTGTATGCCTAATACTGATCCAATAATAGATAATGTATCAATTGTAGAACTACTACAGAGAAAAGCTAGGATAGAAAGTGATGTGAAAATATATTCTACTGAATCTATAACAAAAGGCCTTAATGGAAAGGAAATAACTGAATTTGGCTTGTTAAAAGAAGCAGGAGCTCTTGGATTCACTGATGCAACAAAAGCTGTAGCTGATCCCACTGTTTTTATGAGAGCATTAAAATATGCAACAGCTTTTGATGCCTTAATTATGCAACATCCCGAGGATGCTAGTCTATCTAAAGGAGGTGTTATGAACTCTGGGTTATTATCTACCGAACTTGGACTAAAGGGCATTCCTATAGAAGCAGAGGTAATTCAAATAGACAGAGACATTAGATTAGCTGAAATGACTAAAAGTAGAATACATTTCTTTAATGTTACCTCAGGATATGCTCTATTAAGTATAGAATCCGCTATTAAAAGAGGAGTAAAAGTAAGTTGCTCGACTTCTCCTCACTATTTTAGCCTTACAGAAAAGGATATAAGAAAGTGGAGAACTTTTGCAAAACTATCTCCTCCTTTAAGGGATGAAAAAAATGTAGAAGAAATTAAGATGGGTATACAAAAAAATATTATAAGTTGTATTTCTTCAGACCATTCTCCTCATGACACAGATAGCAAAAGACTACCTTTTGANCAGGCNTCTTCAGGTATAATTGGTTTTGAAAGTTTATTACCGCTAACATTAAAATTAATAGAAGAAAAAAATATGAAGATTGAAAATTTAGTCAAACTAATTAGTCTAAATCCGGCAAAACTTCTTAAAATTGATGCTGGAACCATTAAAAAAGGAAGCCCTGCTGATCTAGTAATTTTTAATCCTAAAAAAGAAATAATTCTTTCATCTAATTCAATTAGAAGTAAATCTAAAAACTTTCCTTATGAAAATTTAAAAGCTAGGGGAAAAGTGTTCTTAACTATGGTTGATGGAAAAATAATATTTAATGAATAGCATTTTTGAAATTAATTTTATTAGTATTATATGTATGCTATTTAGTTATTTACTAGGAAGCATCCCAATAGGTTATATTATTTTTAGAATAAAAAAAAAAGATGATATAAGAAACTACGGCTCAGGAAATATTGGAGCCACAAATGTTAATAGATTAATAGGAAAGAAATTTGCCGCTTTTACTCTATTTTTTGATTTATTTAAAAGCTTGATTTGTTGTTATTTATCAAATGAAATGTTAGGCAATGAAATCGCAAAATTATGTGGATTCCTATGCATACTTGGACATATATATCCAATATGGCTAAAATTCCGTGGAGGCAAAGGTGTTGCATCTTTTATAGGTTATCTATCTTTTATATCCTGGCCTTTGGCACTAATTTTTATTTTTATTTGGTTTGTAACCGTAAAACTATTTAAAATATCTGCTATAGGAGCAGTCACTAGTCTAATTTTTAATATTATGCTTTTTAAATTTTTGTTGTTTATTCAGTTTAATTATTCTTCTTTCTTATGGATTCCAGGAGAACCCCTAGATTTTTATTTTATATTGATAACAACTATTATTATACTTTTTAGGCATAAGAATAATTTAAAAAGTATTTTAAAATAATTATAAACTTGACTTAGAATTTTCTAATGCTAATTATTTTTATTTAACACTGCATACAATATGAATTTAGTAATAGTAGAGTCAGCTGCGAAAGCAAAAACAATTAACAAATATCTTGGAGAAAAATTTAAGGTAATTGCTTCCATTGGGCATGTAAGAGATATAAATAGTAAAAATGGTATAGATGTTAGTGATAATTTTAGAATTAATTACGAAGAAAATTCTGATAAAGCCAAGCAACTTTCAGATATTAAAAAAAACTTAAAAAAATCAAATAAACTTTATCTNGCNACNGANCAGGACAGAGANGGAGAAGCTATAGCNTGGCATATAAATACATTGCTAGCAGAGAATAACGATTTGACTAATATTGAAGTCCATAGAATAACTTTTACTGAAATTACAAAGAAAGCGATAGACTTCGCCATATCTAACCCAAGAAAAATTGATATGAGTCTTGTAAATGCATATCAAGCAAGGAGAGCATTAGATTATCTTATGGGTTATTCTCTTTCTCCACTATTAATAAGAAAATTTCCTGGTTGTAAATCTGCAGGGAGAGTGCAATCAGTTGCACTAAAACTTATATCTGAAAGAGAAAATGAAATACAGTTATTTTCTGCTGAAGAGTATTGGAACATTTCAATAGAACTTACTACAGANAATGGACAAAAATTAGAAGCAAAATTAAGAAAAGCCTTTAATAAAAAACTATCTAAGTTAGATATAAAAAATGAAGAGCAAGCGGACCAATTAATCAGAAAAATATCTAGATCTAAAATTTTTATAGAAGATATTGAAGTAAAAAAGAAACAATTAAATCCTAGTCCTCCTTTTATAACTTCCTCACTTCAATTAGAAGCAAATAATAGACTAGGCTTTAGTCCAAAAGTTACAATGTCCTTAGCACAAAAGCTTTACGAAGGAGTAAATATTAAAGGCGAGAACCAAGGATTGATAACCTACATGAGAACAGACTCAACAAATCTTTCATTGGATTTTGTTAATGAAGCTAGAAAAATAATAAAAAATAATTTAGGAGAAGATTTTCTTTTCGATANAATTAGAAACTATAAAAATAAAGTTAAAAATGCACAAGAAGCCCACGAAGCTATTAGACCAAGCGACCCAAATATACTGCCTAAGATGCTTCCTAAAAGTCTTGATAAAGGACTAGTCGATCTTTATGAACTAATCTGGAAAAGAGCNGTTGCNTCTCAAGCATCTAATGCAATTAGTCAAACCTTAAGTATAAATATAAAAGACAAAGANAGTAANTTTGAAATGTACTCTTCTTTTACAAAAATTTTATTTAAAGGTTTTAGAAAAATATATGATTACTCTAATGAGAAAAAAAACGACGAAAAAGAATTCATGGAAGACATTGTAAGGGATACAAAATTTGAAGATATTCTTTGCAACAAGACTCAACATTTTACGGAACCTCCACCAAGATACAGTGAAACATCTTTGATAAAGAAATTAGAAGAGTACGGAATTGGAAGACCGTCAACATATGCTAAGATAATGGAGAAGAATCAAAAAAGAGGATATGTAAAGTTAGTTTCAAAGAGGTTCCATCCTCAACCAAGCGGCAGAATAGTTGCTTCCTTTTTAAACCATTATTTTAATCAATATATGGATTACAATTTCACAGCAAATAAAGAAAATGAGCTTGACTTAGTTTCAAAAGGTGAAAAAGAATGGAAATCCTTGCTTACTGATTTTTGGGAAGATTTTAATAATAAAGTGCAGAACACATTGAAGTTATCAAATACCGAAGTATATGATTACATAAATGAAGCAATGAAAAATTATTTGTTTCCTGGTAAAAATAAAGAAGATACTAAAAAAAATTGTCCAAAATGTAAAGCCGCGCATCTATCAATAAAAATGAGAAAAAATGGTACTGGTCCTTTTGTGGCTTGTACTAGCCATCCTGAATGTGACTATATTAGAAGTGAGGTTTTTCCGGGAAATAACGAAGNAGATAAAATTATAGAGGATAAAGTTCTTGGAAAGAATAAAGATAATATTCCGATTCTTTTAAAAAAAGGACCCTATGGTCCTTATGTACAGTTAGGAACAGAAAATGGAAAAAAAGCTAAAAGATCTTCTATTCCTAAAAACTTGGATGTTAATGAAGTGAACCTAGAGAAAGCAATTAATTTATTAATGCTACCAAGAGATATAGGGAATCATCCTGATACTGGTTTGCCTATCCAATCTAATTTTGGTCGTTATGGTCCATATATAAAGTACGATAATANATTTTATTCAATGCCTAAAGACGAAGATCCTCTAAAAATTGGNTTAAACAGAGCAATGGAAATATTATCGAAACCAAAGAAAAATAATAGAAGATCNCCTAAACCAGTAAGAACTATTGGAAAGGAACCAAAAAGTAATACAGATATTAACCTATATGAAGGTAAATATGGTTTTTATATTAAATTTAATTCATTAAATTACAGCATACCGAAGAATTTTAAAGTAGAAGATTTAACATTAGAAGAAGCTATTAACATTATACAAAAAAAAGCCTAACCTTAAACTTGACAATGTCATTCCCAATGATATATCTTAGTTAAATCATGGCTAAACCCTCATCCATAAAAATAAGATTAAATAGTACTGCTAATACCGGTTTCTTTTATGTTACTAAGAAAAATAGTAGAACTATGACAGAAAAAATGGAAATTAAAAAATATGATCCTGTAGCAAGAAAACATGTTTTATTCAAAGAAGGCAAAATTAAATAGCTAAATATAATAGCAGTGCATATTAAAACTATTTATCCGCAACTAGACACTATTAAATTTAAAAAACCCAAGCCCTTAATAATATGTGACGCTGACGAAGTTATTTTTAACTTTATGGATTCTTTTTTAACATTTTTAAGAAAAAAAGATCTTGGTTTCTCCTGGGAAAGTTATGCATTAAATGGTAATATTATTGATAAGGATGGAATACCTGTTAAAAACCTAGATATAAAAAAACTTTTAAAAGATTTTTTTTACTCTTATACGTTTAATATGAAATTAGTTAANGGTGTTAAGAATAGCCTCAAAGTTTTATCTAATACTTTTAACATTGTAATACTCTCTAATATTCCTATTGAGTATTATAAAGAGAGAAAAAAAGCATTATTACAAAATGAATTAGATTATCCATTTATTGCTAATATTGGAGAAAAAGGAGGGGTGTGTCTTTCTATATTTAGGAAGTTTAATATGAAAACCTGGTTTATAGATGATAGTCCTTACCAAATTTATTCTGTTAAAAAATCAGCTCCAGATATCAATACTATACTGTATGTAGAAAATAAAAAGCTGGCAAAATTAATTGATAAAAAAAAATGTTGGGATTATTATTCAAATAATTGGAAAGAAAATTTAAATATACTAAAGCGGTTCTAATTATGGTTGATATAATTAAAAATATAAAAAAATTAGGTTTTGACATTTCAAATCCTACTCTTCCAATTGCTAACTATTCACCTTTTATAATAAGCAATAAGCTTATTTTTATATCAGGGCAAGTTCCCTTCAAAAATAATGTTATTTTATTCAGAGGAAAGATAGGTAAAGACCTAGATTTAGATTCAGGAATAAAGGCAGCTGAATTATGTTTCATAAATACTTTATCAATATTAAATTTTGCTTTAGATGGAAATTTAAATAAAGTAAAAAGGTGCTTAAAATTAGGTGTTTATGTAAATAGTACTGATAATTTTTATGAACAACCAATGATTGCAGATGGAGCCTCTAATTTATTAAGGAAAATATTTGAGGAAAATGGGGATCATACTAGAATCGCAGTTAGCACTAATTCCTTGCCAAAAAATGCCTCAGTAGAGATAGACTCAGTATTTGAGTTCTAAATTGAATAAGAAAGTATTTAAATTATTAAACAGTATCAAATTTTTTCGTGAAGAAGATTGGAATAAATGTAATACCGATGGAAATATTTTTTTAAGCTATAATTTTTTATTACTTTTAGAAGAAAGTAATTCAGTTTCAAATGAAACAGGCTGGATCCCAAACTATTTCGCAATCTTTGAAAATGATGTCTTAGTTACATGTGCCGCTTGCTATGTAAAGATGCACAGCCAAGGAGAATATGTTTTTGACCACTCATGGGCAAATGCTTATGCTAGCTGTGGATTAAATTACTACCCTAAATTATTAATAGCCTCTCCATTTACACCAGTTTCTGGTTTAAGAATACTAATACGTCCAGAGTCAGACTCAAAAAATAAAGATGTATTGATAAATCAAATAATAAAACATTGCAAAATAAATAGTTATTCTGGTTTGCATATAAACTTTTTTGATAAAAGAGAATTATCTTTTTATCAGAAACATAATCTATTAATAAGGTTAGGAGAGCAATTTCATTTTTTAAATGCAAACTATACATGCTTTCGAGATTTCTTAGATACTTTATCCTATAAAAATAGAAAACGCATATTGAAAGAAAGAGCTAGTATTAAAAAAAATAATATAGAAATCAAAATATATGAAAAAAATGATGTTACTAGAGAGCTTTGTGAAAAAATGTATGAATTTTATTTATTAACTATTAAAAAGAAATGGTCTTACAATTACTTGACCAAGGATTTCTTTTTAGAATTATCTAATTATTTGAAGTCTAATGTACTACTGATTATGGCTATAGAAAATAATGAAATTATAGCAGGTGCTTTAAACTTTATATCAGATGGTAATTTATATGGTAGATATTGGGGTGCTACCAAGGAAGTACCTAATCTTCATTTTGAAGTATGTTTTTATCAAGCTATAGAATATGCCATAAGAAAAAAACTTGGAAAAGTAGAAGCAGGAGCCCAGGGCTTACATAAAGTAAAGAGGGGATATTTACCAGTTAAAACTTATAGTGCACATCTTTTATTTAATGAAAAGTTAAGCAAAGCTATTAAAAACTTTTTAGTAGAGGAAAGAAAAGTAGTTGAAGAGGATATTAATCTAATTGAGAATAAATTATCACCATTTAAAAATTAGTTTTTTATCAAAAAGATAATTTTTTTGTTTTTAAATTCAATTTTTACGTTTCCGCCTTTTTTAAGTTTGCCAAATAAAATTTCCTCAGCTAAAGGTTCCTTTATTTCTTTCTGAACTAATCTAGCAAGTGGTCTAGCGCCATATTTTTTTTCGTATCCTTTTTTTGCCAAAAAATCTCTAGCGTTTGTCGACAAACTTAGTGTTATATTTTTTTCAGCTAATTGCCCTTCTAAGTAATTAATTGACTTATCTACTATATGTTTCATTACCGCTTTACTTAAGAAGTCAAATTTAATAATTGAGTCCAATCTATTTCTAAATTCAGGAGAGAACATTTTATTTATTTGTATCTCGTTATCAGAATCATCTTCATTTCCTGTAAAACCTATAAAATTTTTATCTAAATCTTTTGCCCCCACGTTAGAGGTCATAATAAGTAAGGCATTAGAAAAATCTACTGTTCTTGAATTATGGTCTGTTAATTTACCGTAGTCCATTATTTGTAGCAAGATATTAAATACATCTGGATGTGCTTTCTCAATCTCATCCAAAAGTACAATGCAATTTGGATTCTTATTTACTGAGTCCGTTAAGGCTCCTCCTTGATCAAAACCCACATAACCTGGTGGTGCTCCTATTAATCGGGAAACACTATGTCTCTCCATATACTCAGACATATCAAACCGTAGTAATTCTACATTTAATACATTTGCTAACACTCTCACTATTTCTGTTTTTCCTACTCCTGTTGGTCCTACAAATAAGTAGGATCCAATTGTTTTTCCTTCTTCTCTTAAACCTGATCTTGATAACTTAACAACTTTAGATAAAGCATCTATAGCTTTATCTTGACCAAATATTGATAATTTTAGATTTCTTTTTAATCCTAATAATAATTTAGTATCATCTTGTTTTAGATTTCTTGAAGGTATTCTAGCTATTTTTGCAATTGTATCTTCAACCTCTTTTTTTGTAATATTCTTACTTTTCTTAGGTTTTAAATTAAAAGCCGCTCCTATTTCATCTATTACGTCTATGGCTTTATCAGGAAGCTTCCTTTCATTAATGTAACGTGCGGATAACTTNACTGCNTGTTCTAAAGATTCATCTGTATATTTTATATCATGGTACTTTTCATAGTAAGGNCTTATTCCTTTTAATATACTAATTGCATCTTCAACCGTTGGCTCATTAATATCTATTTTTTGAAACCTTCTCACTAAAGCACTATCCTTTTCGAAATATTTTCTATATTCTGTATAAGTAGTTGATCCTATACACCTCAAAGAACCATTTGCTAATGCTGGCTTGAGTATGTTTGAAGCATCTATAGAACCTCCTGAGGTAGCTCCTGCCCCCACTACTGTATGTATTTCATCTATAAATAGTATATTTTGCTTATCACCAGTAATTTCTTTAATTATATTATTTAGTCTTTCTTCAAAATCNCCTCTATATCTTGTTCCTGCTAATAATGTTGAAATTTCCAATGTGTAAATCTTGGCCTTGCTTAATATTTTAGGAACTTCCTTTTCTATAATTTTTTTTGCTAGCCCCTCTGCCAAAGCTGTTTTTCCTACTCCGGGATCGCCAACAAATAAGGGATTATTTTTTAGCCTTCTGCAAAGTATCTGTATTGTTCTTTCCAGCTCATATTCTCTACCAATAATGCGATCTATCTTTCCTTCTAATGCTTTTTTATTCAAATTAATACAATATTTTTCTAAAATATTATTAGTTTTGAAATCATCTGCGTCTTCAGACTCAAATTCCTCTACTTTTTTAGGAGTTTTTTCTTTNCCATGACTTATATAGGAAACAACGTCAAGTCTACTTAAATTCTCCTTTTCTAAAAAATAAACTGCAAAACTATCTCTTTCTGAGTACATAGCAACCAATATATTCAATGATTTTACTTCTCTTTTACCCGAGCTCTGTACATGTTGTGCCGCTCTTTTAAGCACCCTCTCAAAGGAAGAGGAGGGTATTGGCTTAATTTTTTTTTCTTCAGATATAATATTCACAAGTTCATTTTCTATATACATATTAAGATTTTCAATAATTTTGCTTGCTTTAATATTTTTAATTTTTAATAGAGAAAGCACATCATTATCATTACATAATTCAACAAGCAAGTGCTCTAATGTAAGAAACTCATGCTTTTTGTTTTTTGCAAGTTGAAAAGCTCTTTGTATTATTATTTCTAATTCTTCTGATAACATTTATTGTTTTTGTACCTTACATTCTAAAGGGTGTTGATTTATTCTTGCNAATTCNACNACNTGNTTTGCTTTNGANTCTGCTATATCTANAGGAAAAACACCGCAAATTCCCTTTCCTTNNTTGTGNACTAATAACATTATATTTTTNGCCTCCTCATAATCCTTCTTAAANATTGTTTGTAGCACATAAATTACAAATTCCATAGGTGTGTAATCATCATTTATTAGTACTACAGCATACATACTAGGCGTTTTAACTTTATTTTTTGTTAAAACATCTGTGCCAGTATTAGTATATTTTTCATTCATAAGTTTTCAATATATTAATATAGTTATGAAAAATAATAAATTAAGTTTTTAATTTAGCAGTTATTCCNACTAATGATAGAATATTTTCAACTTCATTTAAGATTACAGTAAACTTTTGTCTAGAGTAAGACTCACATCTAACTACAATCGCTGGCTGTGTATTTGACGCTCTTATTAACCACCAACCGTTTCTATTTATAACCCTTACTCCATCAATGAAAGAGTAGTTATTATATTTTTTTTTAACGATTAGCTTGCATTTTTCTATTATAGAAAACTTTAAATCATCATTACAGAATATTTTTATTTCTGGAGTTGAAAGCACATTAGAAAATACATCTAAGTCCTTTTTAAAGGACTTGTTCTTAGAATAGATCTCTAATAATCTCAAGGCTGCATAAACAGCATCATCATACCCGTAGTATTTGTCTGCAAAAAAAATATGTCCTGACATTTCTCCTGCTAATAAAGAACCAGTTTCTTTCATCTTACTCTTTATTAAAGAATGCCCTGTCTTCCACATTAAAGGAATACCTCCCATTTTTTTTATTTCTTTTATTATTAAATCACTTGCTTTTACATCAAATATTATTTTAGCTCCTTTATGCTTCTTAAGAATATCCTTAGCAAAGATAAGAAGAAGTTGATCTCCCGGNATGAATTTCAAATTTTTATCGACTACGCCTATTCTATCTCCATCACCGTCAAAGGCTATACCTAAATCTGCTTTTAATTTCTTAACAGTTTTTTTTAATAAAGTTAGATTTTTTTCTTCAGTAGGGTCTGGATGATGTGAAGGAAATGTTCCATCTATTTTATCATTAAGTATGTAATGCTTTCCTGGAATTAATCTAATTAGACTTTTAATTACATCAACTGCTGCTCCATTAGCTGGATCCCAAACTATTGATATTTTGGGACTTATTACCTCCAAGTTATCAGTTAATACTTTTAGATATAAGTCTTTTATTGAAAAATTATTAATTTTTCCCTTTTTTCCAGAAAGAGGATTTTCTTTTTTATTTGCTAAATTTTTAATTTCTTTCCCATAATAGCTTTGATGCTTGGATAAAATTTTAAAACCATTATAATTTGCTGGGTTATGAGAACCTGTAATCATTATTGCACCATCACAATCAAGTGTTTTTGAAGCAAAATATAACATCGGGGTTGGACACAATCCAATCCTAATAATTGTACCTCCTGCATCCCTTAAGCCAGAAACAAGCTCTTTCTCTAAAATAGGCGATGATAANCTACCATCNTAACCTACTACAATTCTTGCACTTCCANATTTATCAAANATATCATTTGTAAACTTTTTTCCTAGCGAATAAGCATCTTTAACATGTAATGTCTCTGATACAATACCCCTTATATCATATGCTCTCAAAATACTTTGATGGAATTTATTTTTCATTTTATTCCTTATTACCTATACTTTTATAATTAAAACCAAGTTTAATCATTTCTGACTTATTGAATATATTTCTTAAATCCAAAATATTAGGATGTTTTAATATTTTTTTTGTTTTTTTAAGATCTAGAGCTCTATATTCATTCCATTCGGTGTGAATAATAACTAAATCTGAGTCTTTTATTGCATTAAAAACACTTCTGTTCCATTTTACTTCTTTGAACTCTTTAAAATGATTAAAATATTTTGTATATGCCGGATCATGAACTTTTAAAATAGCTCCTGCTTTGACGAGAGCGGGAATAATTACAAGACTAGAAGACTCTCTTATATCGTCTGTATTAGGCTTAAAAGTAACACCTAAAAAAGTTATTCTTTTATTCTTTAATTTATTATTCAAAATTGATACCACTCTTTTTGTAAATAAACTTTTTCTTAGGTCGTTAGATTTAACTACACTTTTTACAATGGACATATTTATTCTAAATTTCTGTCCTATATCAATTAATGCACGTGTATCTTTTGGAAAACAAGATCCACCATAGGCAGGTCCTGCTTTTGGTGGTTCCTGTTTTCCTAAGGACACGCGTGCGCTAATTGATATAGGACAAAAATTTAGAACAAACATGTCCATTGTAAAAAGTGTAGTGAAATCTAATGACACAAGAAAAAGTTTATTTACAAAAAGAGTGGTATCAATTTTAAATAATAAATTAAA
>PBGQ01000041.1 GCA_002720125.1 Rickettsiales bacterium
CCTGCAGTTAATAAATACATTTGATCAAAAATTTTAAGTTGAAAAATTAATTGCAATGTTAAAACAAGAGCTGTGATAGGCCAAATTAAAGGCCAAGTTATATATCTAAACTTAGCCCAAGAATTTGCTCCATCCAAATCTGATGCTTCGTAAATTTCTGGATTAATTGATTTAAGACCTGCAATAAATAATAAAATATTGAAACCTACGGTCCACCAAATTGTTACAATTGCTACAGCTGGCATTGCAAATTGTTTTTTCTTGAAAAAAGCAATTTTTGCATAACCCAAAAATTCTAAAAATTCTTGAATAATTCCGTATTGTTTAGATAACATCCAAGACCAAACTTGAGTTACTACCGTAACAGGTAAAATATGTGGTATAAAGAAACAAGCTAAAAGAAATGCTGCAACATAGGGATTTTTAAGTCTATTAATCATCATTGCACACATCAGACCAATTAAAGTATTTGGCACAACTGTCCAAAAAACAAAAACAAATGTATTTTTTAATGATTTAAGAAAAAGTTTATCATTAAAAAGCTTTAAATAATTTTCTAAACCTACCCATTTACCCCATCCAATTAACGGGGAGTCAGTGAAACTGAACAATAACGTATAAATTGTAGGATAAAGTAAAAATAGAACATAAAAAAATATAAAAGGAAAAGCAAGTAAGAGACCCCAAAAATTTGAATTACTATATTTTTTCATATTTTAAATTTAAGCTGCAGTAAAGTACTGCAGCTTAGTTTTATAAAAAGATCTTAACTCTACATTAGAGCTTCAAGATCATCTCTCATCATTTGAATTGCTTCTTCAGCACTTAATTCTCCATTAACTGCAGGAGCAATATAGTTACTAAAAGCATCATAAGTTGGTGAAGCAACACCTGCGATAGGTAAGAATGGATCTACAACCATATTGTCACCAATGTTAGCATAAGTGCTATTTGGCTGCATATTTTTATAGAATACACTATCCACAACTTCTGTATTTGCAGGTATATGACCAGCTGTTCCCCAGAAGAGACTATTATCACTCATCCAACCCATAACTTTTAAAACTGCTTCTAGTTTCTCATCAGATATTGGGTTTTTATCACTGTGAGGAATAGCAAATGCATGTGAATCAGACCATGTAGCCATTTTAGGACCAACTTGAGGCATATCTACAACACCAAATTTAAAACCTAATTCATTATTTCGCATTAAATCAACCATAGTAGGAACTTCCCATACACCGTTGATGTGAATTGCTGACTCGCCACTTATAAACATACCTTTTGCAGATTGGTAATCGACGTTACTTGGCATATATCCTTTTTCAACAAGATCGATTAAAATTTGTAAAGATTTTTCACATTTATCTCCAGGACAAATACTACTTCCGTCTACAAAATCTCCTTCCATCATGTTAAGGATCGAATACCACCATCTCCAAATCATACCTCCGTTATCAGAAGCGAAACCAATTGGAAATTCCATCATTTCATCTAGTTTAGCTAGACCATTCATAAAATTGTCTACACCATCTAATAATGTTGGATGACCATTTTCATCAAGTAAACCAGCTTCACCTAATACTTCTGCATTAAAATACATAACGTTAGCATGAATATCTAGTGGAACACCATGCGTTGCTCCTCCAAAGTTAGCTGCTTCCCAGTTAGCAGGAAAAAATCTCAACCATTCTTTCGAAAGATACTTCTTTTGATAATATTTTCTTATACAGTTCATAACCACCCGATTTTAAATATTGTTTCAAAGTAATGTGTTTACCATTTTTATAAGATAACTGTTTGGTCTGTATAGCGTCTTCTATTTTATCTAAAGAGGTGTTTAGTAAATGATTATGATTAACTTCTACAACAGGAGCGTAATTGCACCTTCCCATACATGGGGCTTTTTCTACCCTAAAGTTTTTATACTTTAATTTTGTTCTTTCGTATAATTTCTCTGCATCATACATAGCACATGTAACACTGTCACAAACTTTAATTGTCACTGGAGAAACTTTCTCCGTATCAGTGTTGAGAATATGAAAATGAGCATAAAAACTTGCAACTTCATACACTTCAGACATGCTTGTTTTGACCAGTTCGGATAATGCCCTTAAATGTCTAGGGTAAAGTCCTTTATACTTGTCGTTAAACAGATGCAGATATTCTATCAACATATCCTTTGATAGTGGAAAATAGCCACTGAGCAGCTCATTGGCTTCTTCTAAAGAAGTTTTATCAACTTGCCTTCCTTTATTGTAGTAAATTTTATTTCTTCTACCTGGTCCACGTTTTTTTAATGTTTGCATTCCCTACTCTTCAACTGTCAACATGTTAAAATTTCAATTATATTATAATAAAAAAAAAATTGATATTCATAATATAGCATTTTATTATCAAAAGTCTCAAAAAAGAAGAAAACTATGACTTTTTTAAAAAGTTATTATAGTCTTTATAATAAAGTTATTTATAATAAATTAAATTTAACTTAAAATGGAATTTTGAAGAAAGTTTTTGGAATATCAGGCTGGAGCGGTTCAGGTAAAACAACATTGATTATTGAACTAATCAAATTGTTTTCAAAAGACTATAAACTAAATGTTTGCGCGATTAAACATGCTCATGAAAATTTTGAAATAGATCACAAAGGAAAAGACACGTATAATTTTGCAAAATCTGGTGCAAGCAAAGTTATTGTATCCTCTTCAAAAAAAACGGCAGTTATTGACTATTTAAATAATAAAACTGAAGTTATTAGCCTGTTAGAGTTTACAGGGAAGGCTGATATTGTATTAGTAGAGGGGTGGAAGAATAGTAGTTTAAATAAAATTGAAGTTTATAGAGAATGCGTAAATAAACCCTTGCTTTACAAAAATGATAATAATTTTGTAGCTCTTGCTACAGATAAAATTAATTTTAAACTTGAAAGAGATATAAAGCTTTTAAACCTAAATAATGTTAGCGAAATTGCAAATTTTATAATTGAATATTCTTAGCGTACTAGATAAATGATAAAATATAATCAGGTAAAAAAAATTTTAAAAGATAATGTTACTTCAATAAAAAAAACAGAATTGATTTCTCTAGATAAAGCTACAAATAGATATTTGGCTACGGAAATAAAATCTAAATTTTTCATACCACCTAAAGATAATTCAGCTGTAGATGGATTTATATTTAATTATAAACAATATAATATTTCTAAAAATAAAAATTTTGTTATAAAAGGAGAAATCAACGCCGGGGAAACTTCAAAAAGTAAAATAGACGTTAATAGCTTTTTAAGAATATCTACAGGAGGACAAACTCCATCAAATTTAGATACCGTAGTAATGCAAGAAAACGTTGTTACTGAAAAGAATAATATTGTTTCTATAAATGGACTAATTAAGAAAGGTATGAATGTTAGAAAGAAAGGAGAGGATATAAAAAAAGGACAACTAGTCTTTTCTAAAGGTCACAAATTAAGACCACAAGATATAGGAATGTTGGCTTCACTTGGCATATCACGTGTAAAAGTTGTAAAAAAAATTAAAATAGGAATTTTATCTAATGGAAATGAATTAATTGAGCCAGGAAAAAAAAAGAAATTTTATCAAATCTACGACAGTAATAGATATATGCTAAAATCTTTTTTGAATAAAGAAAGTGTAGATTGGATTGACTTTAAAATTGTAAAAGATAAAGAAAGTTCGGTTTTAAAGAAAATAAAAAATGCAAAAAAAAAATGTGATGTTTTAGTTATAACAGGAGGCGCTTCAACAGGAAAAAAAGATTTCATGTCATATGCAATCAAAGAAATAGGAACATTAAACTTTTGGAAGGTTTCAATTAAACCAGGAAGGCCTTTTGGATTTGGGATCTTGCCAATTAATAAACCTACTCTTATGATACCTGGTAATCCCGTGGCAAGTTTCACTATTTTTTTTTTATTTGGAAGGTTTTTAATTAATCATATGCTTGGAAATAATAACTTTTCTCATAAAAGTTTTAAAGTTAAATCCAATTTTGTAATGAAAAAGAAAAAGGGAAGAGAGGAATTTTTGAGAGCGAGAATTTTTTATAAAAATAATACTATGTATGTAAATAAATTTAAAACACAAGGAGCTGGAATCTTAAACTCTTTAGTCTGGGCTGATGGTTTAGTGAAACTTGATGAAGAAAAAGAAAGAATTAAAAAAAATGAATTTTTAGAATTTTTTCCTTTTGAGTTTTAATGAAAAGTTTTAACTTTATAGGCCTCAAATGCCCTTTACCCGTTCTTAAAGCAAATAAAATTTTAAAAAATGATCAGGAAAATAAAATATTTGAGTTTTTGTGTGATGATGCTACAGCACCTACAGATTTTCAAAATTTAGCAAAAAACCTCAATAATATATCAATTGAAATAATAGATAAAAAAGAGTTCTATAGAATATTAGTTAAAAAGAATTAGTTCTCAAATGTAGCTATTATAGAACTTCCACCGCCGGCTACAGCGCCGGCTAAAGCAGCAGATAAAACTGCTATTCTAAAAGTAGTAGTGGTAGGAACACTCGAAATTATATGTCTGCTGTTAATTTCGCTTGCCGCTATGCCATCTACAGATGAGTTTACATCGACTAAAGTAACAAATTGTCCAGCAACCGCACCATGAGTACCTGGCGTGGTAACTTCCAGTATTTTTGAACCTGCAGAAATTGATTTTATAGGATCTGTTCCTAATGAGATTATGCTTCTTACATTTGATGCATCGGAGGATTTATTCTCTTTTGTACTTGTAGTTGCAATTATCTGGGGTGACCTCAATGCTTCTGCCTCTGCTCTAGCTTTAATTCTATTAGTTTTTTCTTTTTCTAGTCTTTCAGCTAGCCTTCCAGCTTGTGCAAGGTTTCCCTTTTCAATCATTTCATGTATAATTTTATCTGTTTTATTAGTTGAAATATATTCGCTGGATTTTTTTTCATTATTATTCTCTTCATAGGTATTACTGTAAACTTCAATATTTTTAATATTGTCTTTGCACAATGTTAGTATCTTATTTAACTCTATTCCCTTCTCAACTGCTTTTTTAATACAAACATTTATATTTTCCGAATATGTTAAATTAGAAACTAAAAAATTCGACAGAATTAGTAAAAAAAATATTTTTTTATTAATTATCACAGGATATTATCTCCTTACTCCAAGGTAAAATTGTATCACATATTATACTGTTTTTAAGTGAATTCTCATCTATCTTATATTTAGCAAGATTCATACCAGAGACGTTTGACTCATTCAACATAACATTATCTAGGTTTGAGCTAATAAAGATAGAGTTTCTTAAGTCTAGAGCTTTCATTTCAGCTCCATTAAGATTTGCACTGCTAAAATCTGTCATGAATAATTGACTTCCAGAGAGTATTGCATTTGATAGATTTGCTCCTCTAAATTTAGAATACTTCAAATTAGCTCCATCTAGTATTATATTTTCTGCCTTACTTTTTGAGAAAACTGTTGAAATTAGGGTAGTGTCTGTAAATTTCGCAGCAAAAAGATTGGAGCCATTTAGCCTAGACTCTGAAAGATTAGAGCCTTCAAAGTTAACTTCATCTAATATAGAGATATAAAATTTACATTTAGTTATATTGGAATAAGTTATACTGGAACCAGTCATGATAGCTCCAGAAAAATCAGAACCTGATAAGTTGGAACTTTCAATTACTGAATTTATTAATTCTAATTTTTTAAAGTTCGCATTTGATAAATCGCAATTAATACAAGTTTTAGTTTCCAAAAATTTTTGTAAATCTTTTTGATCATATGTTAAGGCATTGAGGCTTAATAAAAACAGAAAAAATTTTAACATGTTCCTAGTTTTAATTTGGTGAGCCCGCTGGGATTCGAACCCAGGACCCCTCGCTTAAAAGGCGAATGCTCTACCGCTGAGCTACGGGCTCTGAATATAAGTACATTATATTTATTTTTGTATATTTCAAGTTTAAAGTTTTAATTTGTTTAAATTCCCTTCTTCTATACTTTTTCTTATCCTAGACATAATATTGCTATAGTAGCATAAGTTATGAGTTGTAAGAAATACACTTCCTAGAATTTCTGAAGATTTAACTAAATGATGTAAATAGGCTTTCGAATAATTATTACAGATATTACAATTACAATTTAGGTCTAAAGGTAATGGGTCCGATGCATATCTAGAATTTCTAATTTTTATAACACCTTGACTTGTAAAAGCCAAGCCTGTTCTTCCTGACCTAGTTGGAAGTACGCAATCAAACATATCTATTCCTTTTTTAACCGCTTTTAATATATCTGAAGGATAACCTATACCCATTAAGTATCTGGGTTTATTAACCGGCATATTCTTCGTACAAGTGCTAGCAATCTCGAGCATTGTATCTTGTTTCTCACCTACTGCTAAACCTCCTATAGCAAATCCGTCAAAATCAAGATTTATTAACTCCTTTATGGATCTCAATCTAAGTTCTTTATACATACCACCTTGTATTATACCAAAAATACCAAAACCTTTTTTATGTATATAAGCTTTTCTTGACCTAATAGTCCAGTTGGTTGACCTATTAAGAGAGTCTTTAGTTTCTTCAAATGAAAATGGGTATGGAATACATTCATCAAAACTCATTGTTATTGTAGAATTTATTTTTCTTTGAATTTCAATAGCTCTTTCAGCAGTTAATCTATAAAGAGTTCCGTCCAAATGAGACCGAAAAGTCACTCCATCACTATCTACTTTTACATTATTACCCAGTGACATGACTTGGAATCCTCCTGAATCGGTCAGAATAGATTTATTCCAAGACATAAATTTATTAAGACCTCCTTGAGCTTCTATCAAGTCCTCGCCTGGCCTTAACATAAGGTGATAGGTATTAGCTAATATGATATTATAATTCATATCAAATAATAACTCTTTGCTTATGCCTTTAACAGTACCAAGTGTACCTACCGGCATAAAAGCAGGTGTTTTAATTTCACTGTATTTGGTTTTTATAAGCCCTGTTCTGGCATCTCCAAATTCTTTGAGTATGCTAAATTTCATTTTTTATCAATAACATTGCATCACCATAAGAAAAAAAACGCATATTATTTTTTATGGCTATTTTATAGTATTTTAATATATTTTCTTTTCCAGCGAAGGCAGAAACCAATATNAGAAGACTTGACTTTGGTAGATGAAAATTAGTAATAAGTTGATCTACTACATTGAATTTAAAGCCAGGTTTTATAAATAAATTTATATCTTCTTTAAAAGCAACTATTTTCCTATGTTTAAGATAACAATCTTCCAAAAGCCTTGTAACTGTAGTACCTACCGCTACTATTTTTTTTCCTTCTTGAATTGCTCTATTAATTTTTTTTGCAGCTGATTTTGATATAATGCCCTTCTCTTTATGTAAAATATTTTTTTCTATACTACTAAACTCGAGTGGTAAGAAGGTACCGGCTCCAACATGTAAAGTAACATTTACAGTATCGATTTCTTTCCTTTTCAGATGATCTAAAGTAGCTTTATCAAAGTGTAACCCTGCAGTAGGACACGCAAATGAACCAAGGTTTTTTGCAAAAATAGTTTGATAATATTTTGCAAGTTTTTTCTTTGTACTCCTTGTCTTTATATATGGAGGTATTGGTAAAGTTCCATTCTCTATTAAATATGCTATCAGTTGATTATGCTCTATGTTAAATTTTAAAACTAAACCTCTTTTATTTTTAGAAAAAACTTTTGCATTCAATTGATTATCAAATTCTATTATATCATTTTCATTTATTTTTTTCGAAGGTTTCGCAAAAGCGGTCCATAAACCTTTATTATTTTTGGTATGAAGAGTAATTATAACCTTAGATTTACTTACGTTTCCTTCCAAAATAGCTGGCAAGACTTTAGTATCATTAAATACAAGAAAATGTTCATCTGTCAATTTATTAGGTAACTCGCTAAAATTTACAATTTTATTATTTCTAGTTAAAAGTAATTTTGAAGAAGATTTCGGATAGACAGGTTTTTGAGCTATTAAAGATCTAGGTAAATCGTAGTCGAATTCCTCTATATTCATTAATTTATTTTATTTTACTTTTCTATTAAGAGCAGCAAAAACTCCGTTCGGAATAAAAGAACTAACATCTCCTTTTAAAAGAAAAATTTCCTTTACGAATCTTGAAGAAATGAATTGATGTTTTTCACTCGCCATAAGAAATATAGTTTCTATACTCGAATTTAGTCTCGCATTCATACCTGTCATTTGAAACTCATAATCAAAGTCTGAGATAGCCCTTAACCCTCTAATTATTACCTTAGCTTTAATTTTTTCTGCGTAAGACATCAATAACCCATCAAAAGCCTCCACATTTATATTATTTGAGACTTCTTTATTATTTGATATTGAGTCTTGAATTAACTCTTTTCTTTCATTCATAGAAAAAAAATAAGCTTTTTTTTTGTTTTCTGCGACTCCAACTATTAAATGATCTACAATTCTTGAAGCTCTCTGAATAATATCTAAATGGCCATTAGTAATTGGATCAAAAGACCCTGGATACAAACCTATAGTTTTTAACGCTCTATTATTCAATTATCTCACCTTTTAAAATAGTAGCTGACATTACTCTTTCTTCTTTTTCAGTATTTAAAAGTGTAACACCTTGAGTAACTCTACCTGTAATTCTAATACCATTAACTGGCAATCTAATTAATTTACCTTTATTAGTAACTAAGATTAATTCTTCATTATCNAAAACTGGTAAAGAGGCTACCACTCCTCCATTCCTTTCTGAAGTTTCAATATTAATAATACCTTGCCCTCCTCTCTTAGTTTTTCTATATTCATAAGAAGAAGACCTTTTTCCGAAACCATTTTCAGTAACTGTAAGTAAGAACTCTTCTTTTTCATTTATTATTTGTAACCTTTTATTATCTATATCTACTTTTCTTTTTTCATTTCTTCTTAGAGAATTTGAATACTTCAAATAAGTCTCTCTTTCATCAGTTGAAATATCAACAGAATCAATAATAGAGGCAGATATAATTCTATCATTATTTTGTAGCCTTATTCCTCTAACACCCATTGAAGTTCTTCCACTAAAAACTCTAACATCTTGTATACTAAATCTTACACATTTTCCTTTGGAAGTTGATAACATTATATCACTCTCTTTAGGAGCAAGTAAAACTTCTATAAGTTTATCGTTGTTATCTAACTTCATTGCCCTTTTTCCGTTCGCTTTAATATTGAGAAAATCAACAACTTTGTTTCTTCTGACATTGCCAAATTTAGTTACAAATACTAATGTCTTTTCTATTTCAGTGTTTGGTAGTACAAGCATTGCTGTAGTTTTCTCATTTTCTGAAAGAGGAATTACATTGATTAAAGGTCTTCCCTTTGCTTGAGGTGTACCTTTAGGCAATTTATAGACTTTAATTTGATGAACTATTCCCTTGTTAGTAAAAAAGAGTACTATATCATGGCTATTAACCGTCATTACTTTAGCAACGAAATCATCATCCTTAGTAGTCATTCCTGATCTTCCTTTGCCTCCCCTTTTTTGAGACCTNTAGGTATCTAGTGGAACAGTTTTTACATAACCTGACTTTGTTAAAGTTAANACTACNTTCTCTTTTTCTATNAGATCNTCAATNTTTTTTTCTTGATAATTTTCAAGAATTTTAGTTCTTCTTGGCACAGCATAATTCTTCTTAATATCATCTAATTCATCCTTGATAATGTTCTTTATTAGTTTTTTTGAAGATAATATCTTTAAANNNTNNCTNATTTTNTTAGCTTCCTTCTATAAGGTCACTTTCAACTTTTGTCCTTTCTAAACCTGTTAGTCTCTGAAGTCTTAATTCAAGTATAGCTTTAGCTTGGGTTTCGCTTAAATAATTTAGGTTTTCTATATTCTTTTCTAACCTTTCATCATTTGCTTTTTTTAAGAGATTCGATATAGTTTTAGAGTTCCATTTTTTTTCTAAAATTCTTTTTTTTGCTTCAGCACCATCCTTAGATGATTTTATAAGCTCTATCATTTCATCAATATTTTCAATTGCAACTGCTAGTCCAATTAAAATATGCTCTTTTTCTTTAGCTTTGATGAGTTCGTATGATGTTCTTTTAATAATTGTTTCAATTCTATAATCAATAAAAGTTTCAAGAATTTCTCTTATTCCAAATTNAGTGGGCATTCCTCTTTTAAGTGCTAATACATTTGCACCAAAACTTGTTTGCAGTGAAGTAAATTTATGTAATTGGTTTAGAACTACTTCTGGAGTGGCATCTCTTTTCAGCTCGACAACAATTCGAACACCATCCTTATCTGACTCATCTCTCAAATCAGAAATGCCTTCTATTTTCTTTGACCTTACACAGTCAGCTATCTGTTCTACTAATCTAGATTTATTTACTTGATAAGGTATTTCAGAAATAATTATAGAAGACCTCTCTTTAGAATTTGTTTCAATATTAGAAGTTCCTCTTATAATAATTGAACCTCTTCCTGTTTCAAAAGAGTTTCTTATTCCTTCTCCTCCAATTATGAGACCTCCTGTAGGAAAATCAGGCCCTAAAATAGTATTTCTTAAAGTTTGGTCATCCGTTTCGGTGTTGTCTAACAATAATATGCAAGCATCAATAATCTCACCTAAATTATGAGGAGGAATATTGGTAGCCATACCAACAGCAATACCTCCGGCGCCATTTACTAATAAATTAGGATATCTAGCTGGCAAAACTTCTGGCTCTAATAAAGAGCTGTCATAATTTTCCAAAAAATTTACTGTATCCTTGTCAATGTCTTCCAATAATGTATTAGCAACTTTTGCAAGTCTTATTTCCGTATATCTCATAGCCGCCGGAGGATCACCGTCCATTGATCCAAAATTTCCTTGTCCATCCAAAAGAGTTAAACTCATTGAAAAATTTTGAGCCATTCTCACCATTGACTCATAGATAGCGCTGTCGCCATGAGGATGGAATTTTCCCATCACCTCTCCCACAATTCTGGCTGATTTTCTGTATGGTTTATTCCAATCATAGCTACCATCATACATAGAATAGAGAATTCTTCTGTGGACAGGTTTCAATCCATCTCTAATATCTGGCAATGCTCTACTTACTATTACACTCATTGCGTAATCAAGATAAGACTTCTTCATCTCGTCTTCAATTTCAACTTTTCTAATTGCTAGTGATCCATTCATTAAAGATTGCTCTTCTGAATTCTGATTCTTCTGATTATTTTTTTCCTTGTCGTCTGCCATCTTATATTAATAAAAATTATATGTGCTAAAAGGGTATATCATCATCTAAGTCATTTAAATCTTTAGAGTTGCTAGATATTTTTGTATTATTTTCTTGCATTCCGACTTCTGTAGTTTTAGTTGTTTCTATACTTGATCCTTGATTGTTTTCTACTCTATCAAGAAGCACTAACTCCCCTCTAAAGTTTTGTAAAACTACTTCAGTAGTATATTTTTCTATTCCTGCATTATCTTGCCATTTCCTTGTTTGGAGTTGACCTTCTATGTATATACGCATTCCTTTTTTTATATATTTTTCTGCGACTTGAACAATTGCAGGATTAAATATAGCAACTCTATGCCACTCTGTAACAGACCTTTGTTCTCCTGTTTCCTTGTCTTTCCACCTATCCCCAGTAGCAATTGATAAATTTACAACTTTATTTCCGTTTTGAAATGTTTTTACTTCAGGATCGTTACCTACGTTCCCTACAAGTATTACCTTATTTACACTATATGCCATAAATCTTTATATCAGATTGAAAAATTATTTACTATACTATTTTATCAATAAATACTTTAATTTAAATCTTATATGAAATTTTGCAATAGAACTTAAAATATGAAAAATAAAATAGTCATAAGAGGTGCTAATGAGCATAATCTTAAAAATATAAATATAGACATTCCTAAAAATAAAGTTGTATTGATAACAGGAGTCTCTGGAAGCGGAAAATCAACTCTTGCGTTTGATACTATATATGCAGAAGGACAAAGAAAGTATGTAGAAAGTCTGTCTGCTTACGCCAGGCAATTCTTGCAAATGATGCAAAAGCCAAAAATAGAAAGCATTGAAGGGTTATCACCTTCGATAGCAATAGACCAGAAAACAGTATCAAAAAATCCTAGATCTACAGTAGGAACTGTAACAGAGATTCATGATTATTTAAGATTATTATACGCAAGAACAGGTGTTCCTTATTCCCCTGAAACAGGCAAACCTATTACAAAACAAACCTCTACTGAAATAATTAAAAAAATTAANGAATTCCCTATGGGAACTAGGATTTTTATTTTGGCACCTGTAGTAAGGTCTAGAAAGGGAGAGTTTAAGAAAGAGTTAATTGATTATAAAAAAAAAGGATTTCAAAGAATATTCATTAATAAGAAACTTTATAACTTGGATGATCTTCCTAAACTAGACAAAAATAAGAAACACGACCTAGAATTAGTAATAGACAGACTAGTTATTAATAAGGAAATATCAAGTAGATTAGCAGAAAGTGTTGAACTTTGTTTAGAAATATCTAAAGGACTAGTTTATGTTTTAGATGCAGACTCTAAAAATATAGAAATTTATTCTGCTAATTTTTCTTGTCCAGTTTCTGGTTTTACTATAGAGGAGATTGAACCAAGGCTTTTCTCTTTTAATAGTCCTCATGGAGCATGTTCCTATTGTGACGGCCTAGGAGAACAAACTTATTTTGATCCAGAATTATTAGTTCCAGATAAAAATTTATCAATTTTAGAGGGTGCAATTAAATTATGGAGAAAAGGTATAAATAATTATTACTATAGAGTTTTAGAAGAAATAGTAACACATACAGATTTAAGATTAGACATTCCTTTTAAAGATAATTCTAAAAAAGATCTAAATATTTTATTTTATGGTTCAGATGATATACTTATTCAAGAAAATAACTTTGGAAGGTTTAGGAGAAACAATCCTAAACCGTTTAAAGGTCTTTTATACCTTTTTCAAAAACAATACAGTTATATTGGTGAAAGCTGGTTAAAGGAAGAATATGATAAATACAGANTTAATAAAAGTTGTGAACATTGTGAAGGGTTTAGACTAAATAATAAATCTCTTTGTATTAAAATTGAAGATAAACACATTGGAGAAATAAATGAATTCTCTATAGAAAAAGCAATGTTATGGTTTTCCCAGCTAGAAAANAAACTTAGAGGTAATTTGAAAATAATAGCATTACCAATACTAAGAGAAATAAATAATAGACTTAAGTTTTTATCTGATGTTGGGCTAGATTATTTGACTTTNTCAAGNTCNTCAGCAACTCTTTCTGGTGGAGANAGTCAAAGAATTAGATTAGCCTCTCAGATAGGTTCAGGACTAACAGGCGTACTTTATGTATTGGATGAACCATCAATTGGATTACACCAGAAAGACAATTCTAGACTTTTGTCGACCCTATTTAAATTAAGAGACTTGGGAAATACAGTTATAGTAGTAGAACATGATGAAGAAGCAATTCGTTCTGCTGATTTTATATTAGATATAGGACCAGAAGCTGGAAACTTGGGAGGTAAGATTGTAGCAAAAGGGAGTTATGCTCAAGTTATAAAAGCTAGCAACAGTTTGACAGCTAAATACCTGTCTGGTCTTAAAAAAATTCATATTCCAAAAAAAAGAAGAGCTTTTAATATTAACAGAATTATAAAGTTCAAGGGAATAAAGACTAATAATCTAAAAAATATAGATGTCAATATTCCTTTAGGTTTATTTACATGTATTACNGGAGTATCAGGCAGTGGAAAATCTAGTCTAGTTATTGATACCATTTACCCAGTTCTAACTAATTTAATAAATAAAACTAAACATAGAGAGGGAATATATTCAAAAGTAGAAAATGTTCATTTAGTTGATAAAGTTATCAATATAACTCAATCTCCAATTGGAAGAACGCCTCGATCAAACCCAGTAACATATACTGGAACTTTTGCTCCTATTAGAGATTGGTTTTCTATATTACCTGAGGCCAAAGCCAGAGGTTATAAAGCTGGTAGATTTTCATTTAATGTAATGGGAGGTAGGTGCGAAGCATGCTCAGGGGATGGTCTTAAAAAAGTAGAAATGCATTTTCTATCGGATGTTTACGTAAAATGTGAACAGTGTAATGGAAAAAGATTTAACGAGGAAACCTTGCAAGTAAAATATCGTGATAAAAATATATCTGATGTCTTAGACATGTCAGTAGAAGAGGCATATAACTTCTTCAAGGTTATACCTAACATATCTAACAAACTCAGCATGCTAAAAAAAGTAGGCTTAGGCTATATAAAAATAGGACAATCTGCTACAACATTATCAGGTGGAGAGGCGCAAAGAATAAAAATTGCAAAGGAACTATCAAAAAAAGCAACTGGTAAAACAATATATATACTTGATGAACCCACTACTGGTTTGCATTTTGAGGATGTAAATAAGCTTGTAAATGTTATTCAAGAACTTACTAATGGAGGTAATTCTGTAATGGTTATTGAACATAATTTAGATATCCTTAAATGTGCAGATTGGATTATAGACCTAGGAAAGGATGGAGGTAACAGAGGTGGAGAGATTCTTGAAGAAGGACAACCTGAAGATATTTCTAAATCAANAAAAAGTTATACNGGTNATTANTTAAAAAAAGTTTTATAGAACTTTTATAATACTTACAAAGTTTCTGCTTTCGTGCAGTAATATATTATAAGTTTTATAAGCTGCCAAACTGTTCATAATTTCAAATTTAACGCTATTTTTGTAAAAAAAAGATTTGATTTCTTCTGGAATATTTAACACGCTTACTCCTGTTCCAAATAGAATTAAGTCTTTCTTTTTAGTTTCATCTGCGTTTTTAATTAGATTATCTAAGAATGTATTCTTATAAATATTATTTGGTTTATCGTATTGAACAATTTTATTTCCATTAATTGAAATTAAATTTCTAAACTTTTTTTTATTAATTATTACATATCCACTATCATATGAATTTATGAATAAATTATTTTCAATATTTTCAAATTCTATTTGCAGTTTACTCCTCGTTTTTTTCTTTTCTATTAAGTTTAAGAAAAAGAAGCAAAGGGGTAGCAACTAAAATAGAAGAGTATGTTCCTATTAAAATGCCCCATATCATTGCGAAACTAAAATCTTTAATGATATTACCGCCAAATATATATAATGCCATCAAAGCCAGTATAGTTGTTGCTGTAGTATTAATAGTTCTAGATAGTGTTTCGTTAATTGATTTATTTAATAGTATTTGGATATTCAGTTTTCTAAATTTCTTAAGATTTTCTCTTACCCTATCATAAACTACTACAGTATCATTCATAGAGTATCCAATAATTAAGAGTATTGCAGCTACTGTAGAAAGATTAAATTCTAATGCAGTTAGAGAAAACATCCCAACTGTTAATACAGTATCATGTAGCAATGCAATTACTGCTCCTATAGCAAAAGGAAGTTCAAATCTGAACCAGATATATATTAACATTGAAATTATAGCTACTAAGATTGCTACAGCCCCTGCTTTAAGAAGTTCCTTACTAACTGTTGGTCCAACGTATTCAACTCTTCTATAGTCTAAACCTTCTCCAAATAATTTATTAATTTTTTCTTTAAGATCTATAACAAGATTTTTCTGATTGAGGCCCTCAATTAATTCAACCTTAATTAAAAAATTACTATCAGATCCATCTAACTTTTGTATGGAGGTATCTGCTGAAAAGTTCTCCTCTAATAGTTCTCGCAATTGATCTGTAGAAATAGACTTTTTAAAATCTACTTCCACTAAGACTCCGCCTTTAAAGTCAATTCCATAGTTTAAACCTTTTGAAAAGAGAAATACTAGTGACAGTAATGCTAACACTATAGATAATATAAAAAATATCTTTTTAATCTTCAAAAATTCAATATTTGGTGTTTTTTTTATTATTCTTATAATCATTTTAAATGTTTATCTCTCTCTTAGGATTTCTTGTATAAAAATAATCTATTAGTAGTCTGCTAATTATTATAGTGCAAGTAATTGTACTTAATACTCCTAATCCAAGTGTTATTGAAAAGCCTTTAATAGGACCTGAGCCCAAGAAAAACAATATTACTGCAGCAATTAAAGTTGTGACATTAGCGTCTAATATGGCTCTCAAGGCTTGCTCAAAACCTGTATTGATTGCACTTATTTTGGATCTTCCTAATTTTTTCTCTTCTCTAATTCTTTCAAAAACTAAAACATTAGCATCTACTGCCATACCTACCGTTAATGCTATTCCTGCTATACTTGGTAGTGTTAGTGTGGCTTCTAGAAGTACTATCCATGCAATAATAAATAAGAAATTTATCGTTAGTACAAAATTAGCAATTATACCCAGATTTCCATAAATAAAAATCATGTAAATAAATACTAGGGATAAGGCAATAAGAACTGAGAAGGTTCCTGCTTTAATTGAATCTTCACCAAGACTAGGACCTACACTTCTTTCCTCTAAAATACTTATAGGTGCTGGTAGAGAGCCAGCTCTTAGCAAAATAGCCAGGTCATTTGCTGTTTCGAAGGTAAAATTCCCAGAAATTTGAGCATTTCCAGTAGGTATGGGCTCTCTAATAACTGGGGCAGAGATTACTTTATTATCTAGAACAATCGCAAATCTTTCTCCTGTATGTTTAGAAGTAAGGTCAGCAAACCTTCTTGCGCCAATACTATCAAATCTTATGGATACAACAGGCTCATTAAATTGGTCTACAGAAGCATTCGCATCAATTAAATTGTCGCCACTGACACCTATTCTTTTTTTTACTACATACTCTATTGGGTTTTCAGAGTGACTAATGATTTCTGAACCAATAAAGTATTTTTTCTCATTAATAACATTCATTCCCTTTTCGTCAACTAATCTGAAATTCATTTTAGCAGTTTTTCCAAGTAATCTTTTTATTCTTTCTGGGTCCTTTAGACCAGGCAATTGAACTAATATTCTTTTCTTTCCTTGCACTTGAATTACTGGTTCATTTGTTCCAACTTCATCAATTCTTTTTCTTACAATTTCTAAAGATTGAAGAATTAATGATCTCACAAAAGTCTTCTTATAATCTTCTTTGAATTGAATAAGAAGTTTATCAGTATCAAAAGTATAATTTATTGTAGATAAATTTTCTAATAGGCTTTCAACCTTACTTTTTTCAAATGAGCTTTCAAGATAAATTTCTATTTGTTGACCATCGTTTCTTATATTATCGAAAAAAACTTCATTATCTGTAAATAAATCTCTTATTTCTTCTGACATATTTGAAAGTTTTTCTGACATTGCTTGTTCCGTCTCAACTTGGAGCAGCAATTGTGAACCACCTTGCAAATCCAATCCTAATCTAATCCTATTATCACCAGAAAATAATGCTTTAATTTTGTTGTTCTGAATTAAGGAAGGTATTGAAAAGTAAAGACTAAACAAAACAATTAAAACGGATGTTACAAACTTAAATGATGGTTTTTTCATTTTGTAAATAATTAATTTTTATTCTTTTCGGGTAAATTTTCCAATACTTCAACCACCGTATCCCGCTTTAATTTAACTATCGTACCGCTAGATACTTCTATAGAGATAAAATTATCATCTAGGATTTTAGTTATCCTAGCTACTATACCTCCTGATGTAACTATTGTTGATCCTGGCTTGAGTGAATTAACCATTTCTTTATGTTGTTTGACCCTTTTTTGTTGCGGTCTAATTAATAGAAAGTAAAAAACAACAAAAATTAAAATAAGAGGCAGTAATTGAACTAAAAGTCCCTGTCCACCAGAAGATTGAGTATTTTGTGCTAAAGCAAAGCTTATCATTATTAATTCACTCCTTTTGTATAATATACATTTGATCTATACTAATGCAATAGATCTAAAATTTACAATTATTAAAA
>PBGQ01000042.1 GCA_002720125.1 Rickettsiales bacterium
CAATGCAAAAAGAATATATTTTAATTTTAAATAAAATTGATCTTTTAAGTAAAACTGATTTTATTAATTCAATAAATAAATTAAAACAACATGTAGACTCTACTAAAATACTGGCAATATCAGCTTTAAAAAATTACGGTCTTGAAGAAATTACAAAATACATTATAAAAAATCAAAACTTTTACAATAAAAAAATATTAAATAAAAATCATAAAGATAATGATAAACAATTTATACAGGAAATAGTCAGGGAAAAAATTTTAAGAAACATTCATGATGAAGTTCCCTACAATACAAGAATAGAAATTGATAAGATATTTCTCAAGAAAGACTCAAGTTATTGCGTTTATATAACAATTTATTTAAAAAAAATATCTTATAAGCCAATCATATTAGGCACTAAAGGAAGAAACATTAAGAAAATTAGTATAGAAGCAAGAAAAGAGTTGGAATACATCTTTAAAAAGAAATATCATTTATTTATTTATTTAAAGACAATAAGGAAAAATAAAAAAACCTCTAATAGGAGAATTGATATTGAATAATTGGGAAGATGATGCATTAGTCCTTTCAAGAACTTTTTATTCAGAAACCTCATTAATTTTAAAAGTATTTTCAAAGCATTATGGAGTAAGAAAAGGTTTAGTAAAAGGAGGAAAGAAAATTAATGCTAGTTACATATTCGAGTCTGGGAATCTAGTAAATGCAAACTGGAGAGGAAGAAATGAAGAGGTCTTGGGAAACTTTAGATGTGAACTAATTAAGAGTAATTCAGCATTATTCTTGAATGATAGTTTAAAGTTCTCAGCTTTAGTAGCAGCACTAAACCTAATAGAATACAGTTTATTAGAAAATGAACCAGAAATAATTCTTTATATGAAAACTCTTGACCTTATTAGCAAAATTAATTCAACAAATGACTGGCTTAAAGAGTATGTGATATGGGAATTAATCTTACTAAAAAAAATAGGCTTTGGTCTGAGTTTAGAAAAATGTATTTTAACAAATTCTAAAAAAAATCTCAAATTCGTGTCCCCTAATTCTGGTTGTGCAGTTTCTGCAAGTGTTGATGAAAAGTGGAAGAGTAAACTTTTAGTACTACCTCCATTTATTATTAACAACCAAAAACCTAGTATAAAGGATATAATACTAGGTTTAAAACTAACACAAAACTTTTTAGAAAAGTTTGCTATTTCTATAGGAAAAAAAATACCATTTACGAGAGATCATTTTATAGACAATATTTTTATATATCATAAAATAAAGGCTATATGAATTTTATAGATATCATAAATGTAAAGATCGGAAAATTGTTTTCCTGGCTATTATTGTTTATGGTAGTAATAACATGCATAATTGTACTACTTAGATACGTCTTTAGTATAGGATTTATATGGATGCAAGAAATGGTTAGGTTCTCTTATGCAATGGTTTTTTTAGCCTGTGCTGCTTATACTTTGGCAGAAGATGAACATGTAAGAGTAGATATAATTTACTCTAAGCTATCTTTTAGGGGCAAGTCTATTGTGAATACAATAGGNACAATTCTTTTTTTACTGCCTGTATGTTTTGCAACCTTATACTATTCTTTTAATTATATTGTTAATTCTTGGATGCAATTAGAAGGTTCATTGGAAGAAAGAGGTTTGCATGCTGTTTTCATTTTGAAATCGTTTATATGGATATTTGCTATTATGTTAATTTTCCAGGGTTTAAGTATAATTTACAAAAACTTTTCAACAATAGTAAAAAAGAATTGATATGATTATTACTCCTGAAATTTGCATAGGTAGTATGCTTTTAGTTTTGTTTATTTGTTTATTATCGGGTTATCCAGTAGCTTTTACAATAGCTGGTGTTCCCTTATTTTTTGCTTTAATTGGTTCATTAATTAATGTTTTTGACTTATCTTTTGTGTCTGCTTTTCCTAACCGTATATATGGAATTATGACTAATGATCTACTAATATCTGTCCCTCTATTTGTTTTTATGGGAGTAATGCTACAAAAATCAAAAATAGCTGAAGAACTTCTTGAGTCAATGGGAATAATTATGCAAAATGTAAGGTCAGGTTTAACCATTTCTGTAACAGTAGTAGGAGCTTTACTCGCTGCTTCAACAGGTATAGTTGGAGCAACTGTAATTACAATGGGATTACTATCATTGCCTACAATGTTGAAAAAGGGTTATTCTCCTTCACTTGCATCTGGTACTATTTGTGCTTCAGGTACTCTGGGACAAATAATTCCTCCTTCGATAGTTTTAATCTTATTAAGTGACCAAATCTCTGCTTCTTATCAACAAGCACAGTTAACACTGGGAAACTTTTCTCCTGAGTCAATAAGTGTTACAGATTTATTTATGGGAGCACTGCTTCCAGGTTTCTGTTTGGTATTTATGTATATTATCTGGCAAATAATTAATTCATATATAAATCCTTCATCGATACCTATTAAAAAAAATGATGATATTAAAGAAATTAAAAAAATCTATAGAAAAGNATTTAAAGCACTATTGCCACCTTTAATTCTTATAATTTCCGTTTTAGGGTCTATTCTAGCTGGATTAGCTACTCCTACCGAGTCTGCAGGAGTAGGAGCTCTGGGTGCTATTTTTTTAGCATTTTTCAGGAAACAACTATCAATAAAAGTTTTTAAAGAAGTGGTGGAAAGTGCTGCTAAAACAACATCCATGGTATTTATAATACTAGTCGGGGCAGCTCTATTCTCTTTAGTATTTAGAGGTTTTGGAGGTGATGAAATAGTTGCAAACTTTCTAACCAATATTAAAGGGGGTGTAGTTATATCAATAATCATAACAATGATGGCCATTTTTATATTGGGCTTTTTTCTTGAAGTATTTGAAATAATTTATGTAGTCGTACCCATAATAGGACCAGCAATATTAATGATGGGAGTAGATCCTTTGTGGTTTGCAATTATGATTGCCGTCAATTTACAAACTTCATTTTTGACACCGCCATTTGGTTTCTCACTCTTTTATTTAAGAGGTGTGGCTCCAAAATCAGTTCTTACTTCGGAAATTTATAGAGGAGCTGTACCTTTCGTAATTATACAATTACTAATGTTAGTTATCCTTTGGTTCATGCCTGAACTAGCAACTTATTTGCCAAAATTAGTATATGATTAAAAGTAAGAAAAATAGTCTTATAGAAGTATGGGGTTTTTTTACATATAGAGCTTTTAGAATTATTTGGATGTTAGAAGAGTTTAATCTTCCTTATAAAATCTACCCAATTCGTTCAAGGACAGGTGAAACGCAAACTAAGGAATATTTAAGAATGAATCCAAAAGGAAAAATACCGCTATTTAAATATGATAATTTTTTTATTAATGAGAGTATCGCAGCTATGAACTTTATTGAAAATAACTTTAAAAAACCTGCTACTTTCTACTCAACAAAAGATCCAGTTTCCAAAGCTAAAATTGATGAGTGGACCTATTTTTGCGCTATGGAATTAGATTGCTTAAGCATATACACAATTAGGAAACATGAGAAGAAAAACAAAAATGGTCTTGAAAAAATTTATGGATCAGCTCCAAATGCTGTTATTACAGCAAGAAAACATTTTGATAAGATGCTGAATGCATGCGCAAATAATATACCAAAAGAANGCTATCTATTGGGAAACAAGGTCAGCTGTGCTGATGTTATGTTAATGAGTTGTCTTCAAGTAGCTAATTTTTTTAGCATTCAAATAAAAAACAANAAAGTTTCTAAATATTATGAAAAAATAAAAACAAAACCTGGATATATTAAAGCAATGAAAGCTACATATGGAAACAATTCTTTTTAAAAATAAGTCAATTTTTCTGACAGATTATAAATGAAAAAAAATCACAATATAGAAGTCTGGGGNTTTAAAACTTATAGACCATTTAGAATTTATTGGATGCTTAAAGAGTATGATTTACCTTTCAAAAGTTACAAAATAGGTTCAAGAACTGGGGAAACTAAAACAAGGAATTATATAAGCATGAATCCTAAGTCTAAAATACCTATATTAAGACATGATAATAATATAATAACTGAAAGTGTTGCTGCTGTTAATTACATTTCCTATAAATTTAAGAAACCTCGTGATTTTTTTATACCTGTAACACCAAAAGAAAAAGCAAAATTAGATGAATGGTGTTTTTTTTCGACTATGGAACTTGATTGTTTAGCAATTTATACTCTTAGAAGACATGAAAGTAAAAAAAATATGGGACTATCTCATTTATATGGTAGAGCAATAATGGCAGTAAAAACTGCGAGACAACATTTTGATAGGATGATNTCAGCATGCGAAATGAATATTCCTAAAAAAGGTTGGTTGTTAGGTGAAAAAATTTCAATAGCTGATATTGTTTTTTCAAGTTGTCTTATGCATTGTGATACTTTTAAAGTAGATATCAAAAGTAAAAGGGTTTTAGATTATTTTTATAGAATTAAAAATAGAGAAAATTATCAAAATGCATATAAGGATTGTTTTGAACTTTAACATTAGGAGTTTTTATGAAAAATAGAGGCCCTTTAAAAGGTATAAGAGTAGTTGATTTGACTGCAATGGTTTCAGGACCAACTGCTACAATGATGCTAGGAGACCAAGGAGCTGATGTGATAAAAGTTGAGCCAATTAATGGAGAACTTATGAGGTTCGTAGGTGAAAATAATAATGGAATGACAAATTCTTTTTTATGTTGTAATAGAAGCAAACGTTCACTTACGTTGGATTTAAAAAAGAAAGAAGCAATCAAAATATTGCAAAATTTAGTTTCTACATCAGACGTCTTTGTCCAGAACTTTAGACCAGGAACTATTGACAGAATGGGTCTTGGATATAAAGAAATTAAAAAAATAAAAAAAGATATTGTATATGTCTCTATAAGTGGATTTGGAGAAAGAGGCCCCTATTCCAAGCAAAGAGTTTATGATCCTGTTATACAAGCATTGTCTGGACTAGCTGATATTCAGAGAGACCAAAAAACTAAAGAACCGAAACAAGTCAGAACTATTATTCCTGATAAGACTACAGGCTTGGCCGTTGCTCAAGCAATAAGCTCAGCTTTATTTTATAGGGAACGTTTTAAAAAAGGACAACATATAAAAATTGCTATGTTAGATGTTATGATATCTTATTTATGGCCAGAAGGTAGTGCATCTCTTTCTTTTGTAGGAAAAGAAAGCGATCCTTCAGCAGGACAATTGGGTCTTGATTTAGTTTTTTTAACAAAAGATAAGAAATTTATTACTGCTGGTGCAGTTACCGATAAAGAATGGGTAGGTATGTGCAAGGCTTTTAATAGAAAAAAACTAATAGACGATAAGAGATTTAATACCCCAAGAGCAAGAGTTAAATATAAAGTTGCTAGGAGAAAAATTATTTCGACAGAAATAAAAAAACATAATGCTAAAAGTATTTTAAAGGCATTCCAAAAAGAGGATGTTCCTAGCGCGCCGATACTCGACAGGGTAGAATTGCTCAAAAATAAGCAAATAATTGAAAATAAGATAATTAAATTTTATAATAGTAAAATATTTGGTAAAGTTAGGTCTCCAAGGCCAGCGCCTATTTTTTCACAAACACCTTTAACAGGAGAACAACTTGCACCTTTATTAGGAGCAGATAGCGTCCAGATTTTAAAAGAACTAAACTACAAAAAAAAAGAAATAGATTTTTTTTTAAAGAAAAAAATAACTTCAGAGTAAATCGTAATTTAGATAAGAAATTTCTAGAAACTTCATATATTATAATATATTTATCTGCTAAGATTCAAATATCCAAATTCTGCATAGGGTGCTCTAAGTTTAGTGTTCCTTTTAAAGCTAGCCCAACTATCATAAATTTCTTTATTTATTTTTCCTAAATTTGCGGTTTCAGCAACTACGTCTTCTGATATTTCTAGAATCTTTTTAAATACATCCTTCGGGAAATTCTTGATAATAACTCCGTGATTATTGACTAATTTCTGCTGAGCTTCTATGTTGGCTGCAGTAAATTCGGAAAGCATTCGAGAGTTTTCTGCTTCGCAAGCATTCATAAATATAGTTTTTAAATCATTTGGCAATTCATTATAGGAGTCAAGGTTTACACAACACTCTAATACAGATGAAGGCTCATGAAAGCCTGGCCCATAATAGTATTTAGTTATTTTATAAAAACCAAATGCTAGGTCATTCCAGGGACCAATCCATTCTGTTGCATCAATAGCTCCAGATTGCAATGAGGGCATAATTTCTCCTCCAGGAAGAGCAACTGGAGTACCACCAAGTCTACTTAAAACTTCTCCCGCCAATCCAGGAATTCTCATTTTTAGTCCTTTAAAGTCATCAACTGTATTTATCTCTTTGAGAAACCAACCTCCCATTTGTGTTCCTGAGTTTCCAGCCATAAATGATTTTAATCCAAATTCTCCATATAATTTATCCCATAGTTNTTGTCCTCCGCCAAAATTTATCCATGCATTATGCTCTTGAGAGGTTAATCCTCCAGGAACTGCACCAAAAAATGGTGTCGACTTATTTTTATTAATCCAATAATAAGAAGTGGCATGAAATAACTGTGCCTTATTTTCTCTTACAGCATCAAAACATTCAAAAGGTGGAACTAGCTCACCGGCAGCGAATAACTTTATATCAAGCCTGCCATCAGACATAGATTTTATATTATCAGCCAATCTCTGTGCTCCAGTTCCTAAACCAGGAAAATTTTTTGGCCAGGTGGTAACCATCTTCCATTCAAACTTTTCCTTGGAGACTGAGGCTGATTTTCCTTTTTTTTCCGGAGTTCCTGCATTATTACATGATGATAATAAGCCTGTAGTTACTAGTACTCCGGCAGTTTTTAAAATATTTCTTCTTGTCTGTTTCTTTTTTGACATATGTGTCTCCATAAATTTTATTTTATTTTGCTATTTAAATAATTAGAACACAGTAGCGAGCAAAAAAAAATAATAAATTAAAATAATATATTTAAGTTAAACCAAAATAACTAGGAATAAATAAAATAAAAATTATCCATGATAAAATTGTTAATGGTATGCCACATTTTAAGTAGTCTAAAAATTTATACTGNCCAGGTGCCATAACTAGCAAATTAGTTTGATATCCAAAAGGTGTTAGAAATGAAATATTAGAAGCTAGTATTACGGTAATAATAAAAGCTAAAGGATCTACATTTAGTGCATATGCTAAATTAATAGCTATTGGCATAAAAATTATAACAGTAGCATTATTAGTNAAAAGATTAGTAAATAAAGTAATTAAAATAAAAAGGCTCGACAATATAAAAACTTCTGATTGNTTNCTNAGTAATTCCATTAAATTTTGNACAATTAGTTGTGCGGTTCCAGTGCTTTCNAAAGCCATACCATATGCTAACATTGCTGCTACAATAATATANATNCTTCTNTCTATTGCGCTTGCTGCTCTATTTACATTTAGNGACCCAGANAATATCATCGCNGAGGCACCTAATAAAGAAGCAGTTGCTAAATCAACTACTCCGGTGGCTGCAGATAATATAGTTATAAAAAAAATTGTAGCTGACCTTAAAAGTTTATTTTTTTGTGGAAGATACTTTTTTGTCCAATCTATCAAAACAACATCAGTATTATTTTTTAAATTAGATATTCCAAGCTCTGAACCTTGCACTAGTAAAACATCACCTGCTTGGAGGGGNATTTCGGTTGTTCTATCTTTAAGCATTCTTGATCTTCTTAGCAATCCTAAAACAATACAACCAGTATATTTTCTAAATTTTATTTGTTCTAAATCTTTTCCGATTAGTTGCGATCTAGGAGCTACAAGAACTTCCGCTAACATTCTAGCATCTTTCTTCAGAGTTGTTCCTATTTCTTCTAAATTTGAACCAGGTTCTTTTGTTAAATGAGGATTAAATTGANNNCCNAGNNTTNGCCATNGNNTCTTCNANNGATTNTCTTGTAGCNGCAATNACAATNACATCTCCNATTTTTAAGAGTAACTTTATCTAATGGAGGATAAAAAGCTTTTTCTCCTCTCTGAATAAATAGTATGCTACTATTAGAGAGTTCTTTAAGAGAATTATTTTCAAGCTTAGTGCCCAAAAGTTTTGAGTCAGGTTCGACTTCTATTTCAGCTAAAAACTGCCTGGCATCTCTCGAAAAAAAACTCTTAAAAGATTTTTGTTTTGGTAAAAGAAATGGCATTATGTATAAAACAAAAAATATACATGGAACAGCAATTATTAATGCTGGAATTGAAATTTCAAGCACACCTATAGGTCTTAGTCCATAGTCAGATACCATACCAGCTCCTATTAAATTAGTACTAGACCCCATCAAAGTAGTCATGCCTCCTAACATACTTACATATGACAATGGCAACAATGTTTTGCTTGTATCTAAGCCTTTCCTTTCACTAAGAGCAGCTACAAGGGGAATAAACATTACAACAACTGGAGTGTTATTCATTACAGAACTCAAAGTCGCAACAAATATCAGAATAAAACTAAAAACAAATATAGTATTTAGCTTTTTGTCTGAGTCAAAGATATTTACCATGGTTGAGATAACTCCTGAAGCAACCATTCCTTCTGCCATAACAAGTAAAGCCATAACTGTAATGAGTCCAGGATTTGCAAATCCCATTAATAAACCAGAAAGTTCAGGAGCACTACTTTCAGGAAAGACTAATTTTAGAATAGCTAGGCTTGAAAGTAATCCAATGCCTACTATTTCCATTGGATATTTATCTAAAATGAGAAAGAACAAGACTACAAAACCTATAAATAATACTATGGTTGATATAAAAAAATCTTCTAAAAACATTACTTTTCCTGATTTATTTTAAACTCTTTAAGTAGTTTTTCTTTGTCTTCATTTAACAAAGGTGCTTTTCCTCTATATTTTTTTTCTTTCAATCCATTAATTTTTATCGGGTTTCCTGATATTTTGAAACAAGTATTTTTTTTTGCCTTTACTGTTACTATCATATTTCGCTTATTAATTTGTTCAAGTTCGAGTGTTTCTTTAATATTGTTTACTTTGCTTACTGGAACTCCATAGCTTTCTATTTTTTTCATCCAGAATTTAGAAGTATTTTTTTTCAATATTTTTTCTATCTCTATTTTTAATTTATCAGCGTTTTTTAGTCTCTCATCATTGTTGCTAAATATTTTTAACTTAGATATATAATTGGCATTTAATGCTTTACAAAGTTTATAAAATAAACTGTTATTTCCTGCTGCTATTACAATATAATCATCTTTGCATTTGTAGCATTCAAATGGACATATAGAAGGGTGCCTTGAACCTTGCTTTTCAGGAATAATACCTTCTGAATAATACCTAGAAACAGCATTTTCCAAGATTGCTACCTGACAATCAAGCATTGAAATATCAATGATGGAACCTGATTTAGAAATGTTTCTCTTAATTATTGCTGACTGTATTCCAATAGTTGTAAAAAGACCTGCAATTATATCACCAATTGAACTGCCAACCCTAATTGGTTCCAAACCTTTTATACCGGTTAAACTCATTATTCCTCCCAATGCTTGAACTATAAGGTCATATGCAGGCTTTTTAGACCAAGGTCCAGTTCTTCCAAAACCAGAGCATGATGCATATATTAATTTGGGAAATAATTTGGTTAACTTTTTTGGTCCTAGTCCTAATTTTTCCATTGTACCTGGTCTGTAGTTTTCAACTAAAACATCAGAAATTGATAATAGCTTTAAAAATATTTTTTTATCTATTTTATTTTTAAGATTTAATACTATAGATTCTTTTTCACGGTTAAGTGATGTGAAATAACTAGAGATATCATCTTTAAACGGTCCAAAATTTCTGGAGTCATCACCTTGTGGTGGTTCAACCTTAATAACTCTTGCGCCTAAATCGCTTAATACCATTGTACTATATGGGCCAGCTAAAACTCTAGTCAGGTCTATTACTTTTATACCATACAGAGGTAGTTTTTTTTTTAGAATTATTCATCAAAATTATTCCATTTAGAAAATACTTTTTTAAGAGCATCAATGATTATAACCAAGTTCTTTTTAGTAATAATGAAAGGAGGCATAAAATAAATTACATTTCTAAATGGTCTAACCCACACATCGTTATAAACAAATTCTTTTTTTAACCACTTTTTTCTTTTATAGCTTAGTTTATAAATTTCAATAGCTGCAACTGCTCCAATTATACGGATATCCTTTACAAAATTATAACCTTTAAAAGGTAAAAGATTTTCTTTAAAAAAACTTTCTATCTTTTTTACTTTTATAAGCACGTCTTTACGTTCAAAGATATCTAAAGAAGCATTAGCAGCAGCACAAGCTAGAGGATTAGCCATATATGTTGGGCCATGCATAAGCTCTTTGTCTAAACTATCACTTAAAAAAGCATCAAAAATATTTTTTTTTGTTACTGTAGCTGCTAGACTTATAACTCCTCCTGTTAATGCTTTTCCCAAGCAAATAATATCAGGCAATGCTTTAGTTTGTTGAAACGCAAACATACTGCCTGTTCGTCCAAACCCCGTCGCAATTTCGTCAAAAATGATTAATATTTTATATTTTCTAGCTATTCTACATATATTTTCTAGAGTTTTTTTGTTATGTAATTTCATTCCACCTGCACATTGCAAAAGAGGTTCTATTACTAGGGCAGAAATTTTTTCAGAATTCCTTTTAAGAATAAGATCAAATTTTTCTTCTAATCTTTTGCTGTAGGGAATATCAACAATATAATTCTTATTCAGATATGTTGTAAAAATAGAATGCATTCCTTCATCAGGGTCACAGATTGACATTGCTCCAGTTGTGTCTCCATGATATCCATTTTTAAAATGAATAAATTTTTTTTTATTTTTAAATCCTTTATTTAACCAATACTGAATTGACATTTTCATTGCCACTTCTATTGAAACAGAACCAGAGTCAGAAAAAAAAACTCTTTCAAGTTTTTTATTTAATAAATTAACAATTCTACGAGCTAAATTAATTGCTTGATCGTGAACAATTCCACCAAACATAATATGTGGCATAGTAACTAGTTGTTTCTTTACTTTTTTTAAAATATACTCATTATTGTATCCATGGCATGCAGTCCACCATGATGAAATACAATCTATTAATTCTTTTCCATTATCTAAATATATTTTATCTTTTTTAGTTTTTACTGCTTTAAGAGGAACATCTAATCCTTTCATCTGGGTATATGGCAACCAAAGATTTTTAATACTTTTATGCATTTTGAGATATTTTTTTTCTCTCAGATTTTATTCCTAATTGCTCAAAAAGTTTTTTATCCTGATTTTTATCTGGATTTGGAGCTGTTAGCAAAACATCTCCTTGAAAAATAGAATTAGCTCCAGCAAAGAATGCTAATGCCTGTGTACTATCGTTCATATTTGTTCTACCAGCGGAAAGTCTTAGATAGGACTTTGGCATCATAATTCTTGCAATAGCAATTATTTTTACAAGTTCTATAGGGTTCAAATCAAGAGTATTTTCTAAGGGTGTTCCAGGTATCTTTATTAATTGATTAATGGGTACACTTTCGGGATGACTAGAGAGATTCGCTAAGGTTAATAGCATATTGATTCTATCTTCTTCACTTTCTCCCATTCCTAAAATACCTCCACAACAAACTTTTAACCCTGCCTTTCTTACGCATTCAAGAGTATCTAGTCTATCTTTGTAAGTTCTGGTTGTAATTATTTTTTTATAGTAATCCTCAGAGGTATCTATATTATGATTATAATAATCTAAGCCAGCATCAAACAAGTTTTTAGCCTGTTTTTGACTTAACATTCCTAAAGTTACACATGTTTCTAATCCNATNGCAGAAACTTTCTTTATCATTTCGCAAACTGTTTCTAAATCTCTNTCAGTTGGTTTTCTCCAAGCCGCACCAAGNCAGAATCTNGTAGAACCTTGCTTTTTAGCTTTTTTAGCAGCTTCTTCTACTCTTTTAATTTCTATTAATTTTTCTTTTTTAAGATTAGAGTTGTGATGTGCACTTTGGGGGCAATAGGCGCAATCTTCTGGACATGACCCTGTTTTAATACTCAATAATGTACTTAATTGTACTTCATTACCCTTAAAATATTTTCTATGAATTGTTTGCGCATTATAAATAAGATCATTAAATGGCAAGTTTAGTAAAAATTTCACTTCTTCTAATTTCCAATCATGTCTTATTATATTTGTTTTTGTTTTTTTCATTTGTTCACTCTATATTATCAGATAAGGAAAAAAAATGCTCAATGAGAATCATAAATATTATTTAAAAAATAAGCTTAAAGAAATTTCTAAAAAAAATCAATTTAGACATATAGAAACTACAGAAAGAAAAAAAAATAATTTGGTAATGAGGAATAACAAAGAATATATTTCATTCTCCTGTAATGATTATTTATCTCTCAGCTGGCATCCAAAAGTAATAAAAGCNGCTACAGATGCTAATAGTAGATACGGTATTGGAGCTGGAGCTTCTAGGTTAATAACGGGAAGTGGCCCTTTATACAATAAATTAGAGAAGATAATATCAGATTTCAAAAAAGTTCCTGCCAGTTGTGTTTTTGGAAGTGGTTTTTTAGCTAATTTAGGTGTGATTTCTTCTTTAGCTGATAAAGAAGACATTATATTTATAGATGAATATAGTCATGCCTCTACCTTTCTCGGTTCTAAACTAACAAGGTCTAAATTAATAAAATACAAACACAACGATATGAAAGATTTGGAGAATAAATTAATTAAATTTAGGAAATATTACAAAAAGTGTTTATTAGTTACAGAGGGTGTTTTTAGCATGGATGGAGACATTTCTCCTATAGATGAAATCACAATATTAAAAAAGAGATTTAATGCTTTTTTTATTTTAGATGATGCACATGGATTGGGTGTTGTAGGAGATGGGACTGGAAGCAACAGCTTGTTTAAAAATAAAGGAAAAGTAGATGCTTACATTGGAACTCTCTCTAAGGCGGTGGGAAGTTATGGTGGATTTGTTAGTGGTAATAAAAGCTTAATTAAATTTCTTATTAATAGATGCAGAACGCAAATTTATACCACTGCATTACCACCATCTGCAATAGCTGCTTCTATTGCATCTTTGAAAATTATAAGAGCAAGCCAGACTCTTCATAAAAAGCCACTTAAAAGCGCGATATTATTTTGTGAACTGCTTGGGTTAAAAAAACCTGTAAGTCCTATTGTACCGATAATTCTTAAAGATGAATTAAAAACCTTAAAAGCATCGAAAGCATTAATGAAAGAAGGATTTTTGCTAGGAGCTATTCGTCCCCCTACAGTTCCAGAAAAGTCATCTAGACTAAGATTAGCATTTAATGCNAGCCATACCAAAAAACAGATTATTCGCTTAGCAAAAATATTGGAGAGGCTAATTTAAGTATGCGTACTACCAAAAAAATTTTCTTTGTCACATCTACTGGAACAGATTTAGGAAAAACATACATATCCAAAAATTTAATTAGGATTTTTAAAAAAAAAAAAATTAGCATCAACCCATATAAGCCAATAGTAAGCGGGGTTAATAAAAAAAATCTTTTTCAGTCAGATGGAGCTTTACTNTTAAAAGAATTAAACTTAAATATATCTGTCAAAGATATCAAGCAAATTTCACCTTGGATTTTTAAACAACCTCTTGCGCCAACTTTGGCAGCAAAAAAAGAGAAAAAAAAAATAAAATACTCGACCATTATTAAATGGTTTAAAAATGAATTGAAGCTCTTAAAAAATGACTTTGCTTTAATTGAAGGAGTCGGAGGATTAATGGTTCCTATAGGAGAAAAAAAAACTTTCATAGATTTTATATGTAAATTTAATATACCAATAATTTTGGTAATAGGTAATTACCTTGGAACAATTAGCCATACCTTGAGTCTTATAAAAACTATAGAATTAGCTAACTTACATATTATTAACATAGTACTCAATGAAGGAAATGAAAAAAAAATTAAAATTAATGATACAGAGTTTTTGCTTAGAGAAAATCTAGAAAAAAAATACAAAATTAGAAAAATATACAACTCTAGAAATAATGAGAAGGCATTTGAAGAAATTTTTCAAGATACATTTAAGTATTTTATTTAGTTTGTTTGGCTTAAAAGTTGCATTATTCATGCATGCAGAAAACATTTATGTTAGAACAGTTTTTCAAAAAAATAACAATTGTTATTTTTCTGTGTATTTTATCATCTAAAAATAGCTTTTCTCAACCTTTTAATGAACTCATTAAAAAAATATTAGTGGAAGATGAAACCATTAATTCATCAAAATATCTTGTTAAAAAAGCAAAAAATGATCTATCTTCTATAAATTCAATTTATACGCCTAAAATTGACTTTACATTACCCATAGGAAATGAAAAGCTTATTAACAATAACAGTCCTGATAGTCACATGGATTTTTATGAGTTTAATGCAAAAGTAACTCAAAATATATATGATTTCGGTTCCACATTTTCTAAAATAGAGAAAGCAGAAAATCAGCTAAAATTGTCTGAAATATCACAGACTAACGTAAAAAGTAATAAAATTTATGAAGCGATAGCTTCTTATTTAAATTATATTAAATCGTATAGAATCTTAGATTATTCAAAAAAATCAGAGGAAAGAATTCTNGAAGTTACTCAATTAGAAAATGAAAAAGTTGCTAGAGGTGCTGGTTTAGCCTCAAACGTTTTGCAATCAAAAGCAAGATTAGCAGGGGCTAAATCTACCCGAGTAAGATTTCAAGGAGACCTTTCAATAGCTTCAAATAGGTTTTACAATGTATTTAGAGAAGTACCAGGAAAAATCCAAAGTTTTAAAGAACCAAAGTTGCCCTTGGATCTTCTACCTAAAACTGAGGACCTTGCCATACAAATAGCAAAAAAAAAATAATATATCGCTTAACCTTAGTAATTTAAATTTGAAAAATACTAAAAGCAGTATCAAAAGTTCTAAGGCAAAATTCTATCCATCTATAAAAGCAGTGGCTGAATATAAGAATAAAAAAAATGTTTCAGGAATAGAAGGAACAGAGGTCGATCAAATCTATAAATTAGAAATGAATTATCCAATTTCAATTGGTGGTCCTTATGGAGTTTTTTATAAGGAAAGTGCTGACTATAAATCTGCCGTAAATCAATACATGATAGCAAAATATAGTCACGAAAAATTGGAAAGAAATTTAGAGGAAACTGTCAAAAATGCCTGGCAAACAAANGAAATAGCAAAGCAAAATTACGAATATTTAGATAATCAGGCAAATATTTCNGGAGAATTTTTTGATTTGGCNATGAAAGAGGTAAAGTTAGGAAATAGACAATTAATAGATATTTTGTCTTCTGAAACAGCATACATTAATGCTAAAAGCTCTGCTGAAAGTGCTAATACAGATTATCAACTAGCAGTTTATCAATTATTACTTTCCATTGGTGTATTGGATGAGAANATATTTAGAAATAATCTAGAGAAAAAAGAAGGAAAAATTATTCCTAAAAAAAATATTGTTGAAAAAAATAAGAAATATGAAAATTCAAACTTTAAAATTAATAAAAAAGCAAATCTAAATTTTAATAGAGATAAGAGAATTAATGTTAATAATAAAAAAAAACTACCAAAACAAAAGAAACCAAAACCTCTATACAACAAAGAAGTTAAGAAAGACAATGAAAAAAAATTAAAAAATAAGAATACTGAAACAACAAAATATTTAGAAAAAAAACAAAGGCAATCTAAAGAAGAGACNCTTGATCTAGAAAANTTTAATGAGCAGAGTATGTATAAAATACAACTTGGAGCTTTTTCAGAAATATCTAATGCTAATAATTTTTTAAAAAGGATTATAAAAAAGGATATTCATGATATTATTCTTAATTTGGAAACGGACACGAAAAGTAGCTTATATAAAATAAGAAGCATTGAAAGCTTTAATANGAANGATGCATCTGANTTATGCNAAAAATTTAGTTTAAGTTCCTTTAATTGTATTCTCCAGAAATTATAATACTATTATAACTACTTATTAATAGGTCGTTTTAATAAACAATATGGTTGCAAAAAAACACAATAAGAAAAAAAATAAAAATTCAGAAGAAATAAACGACGATTTTCTGAAAGACCAGAGTTCTATCTTTGAAAATAATCTTACAGAACTAAATGAAAATAATTCGATACAGCTTGTTCAAGCAATTAATCAAGAAGAACTTGAGACTATACAGAATGACGGAGTATTACAACCTTTAGCTCCTAGCTTTGATAATAATACGGAAGCAGGTAATCCATTAGAAGAATTAGGCAATATTAATACTATTTCTGATGAGTCAACAATACTACCTGATATAACCGCAGACCAATTCGAGGGAAATCAGGAAATGGTAGCTCCAGAAGAAGGTACTTTTGATGGACCATTAGAACAAATTGATGAGGTTATTCAAGAAATAGGCCCCAATGAAACCTCTTTAGCAGGTTTCCCTGAGCAAGGCTTTAATCAGCAAGCAGATGCTGTAGAGAATGAATTAATTNAAGAAAATGGTCCTTTGGAAGAAAGCGCTACAGGTGCGCCAGCACAGTCGGATTTGTCTGGATTAGATAACAACAATGACGAAGACTTTTTATTACAGGCTGAAAACACGCCTCCTACAGTCCCACCTTCAGAGGAATCTATAAATGCCGCGCCTGCTGAAGTTGTTCCTGAAAATCTAGAAACGGAGAATAATATAATTCCAGATATACCTCCTGAAGTTCAGACTGCACAGGGAAATCCAGTAGAAGAAACATCCCCAAATATAGAAATAAGCCAAAATATTATTGAACAAACATCAGNCCAAATTGCTCCAGAATTAANCCAGGGTGCAGGGATACCTTTAGAAGGACAAACCTCAACAGAAGAACAAATACAGACACAAGAAGCAGGTCTAGCTCCTGAGGAAATAGAACTTGCAGGAAACCCATTAGAAGTTGATGATAGTATTCAAACTACCGATACCATAGTTTCTCAACAAACGGCACAAATAGCCCCCGAACAGACCGTTATTGATGGGAATCCTTCTGAAGGCATCACAGAGGATGTGTCCCAAGAAATAGAAGTTGCTCAAATTATTCCTTCTGAGATGGAAGAAATAGCTGGAATACCAGAAGAGGGATCGATTGACTCTAGCATTGAAGAAGAAATTCAAACTGCAGAATTTATACCTGCGGGTCCCAGCGAGGGAAATGTTCAAGATTATGTTGATGAAATTACTAATCAGGTCTTAGAGGATAGTATTGAAAAAGGTCTAGAGCCNAAGGAGGCNGCAGTTGCAGCGTTACAAGCAGGAAGAGAAGCTGCTAGAGAAGCTGCTTCAAATCCAGATGANATTTTTGAATTGGCAGAAAGTGTTTCTGAAAACTTAATAGAGGATATCAATGATAAGATTGAAAATATTCAANAAGAANTNAACGAAATAGAGNAAGAGAAATCCTTAGATNTATCTAAAATAGANGNNTCTANGAATGTAGCGGANGCAAAAGAAGTTCNTNCAGANTTANCAGAGGNNACANCANCTCCTACNGAGGTTGCAGAGGCAACAGCACCTCCTACTGAGGTTGCAGAGGCGACAACAGCACCTCCTACTGAGG
>PBGQ01000043.1 GCA_002720125.1 Rickettsiales bacterium
GAGAAGTAAATAACGGCGAAATAGTTGTTATTGATAAAGAAGGAGTTAATAGTTTTAATCCAAATTCTAATATTAAAGCTAGGCCCTGTATTTTTGAATATATTTATTTTTCTAGACCTGATAGTTATTTGTCAGGAAAAAATGTTTACGAATGCAGAAAACAAATGGGAAAATATCTAGCTCAAGAAAAAAAAACTAATGGAGATGTTGTTATTCCAGTTCCTGACTCAGGTGTTCCTGCAGCTCTTGGTTTTGCAAATGAAGCTAATATTCCTTTTGACTTAGGTATAATTAGAAATCATTATGTTGGTAGAACTTTCATTGAACCAACACAGAAGATACGTAAACTTGGAATAAAACTTAAGCATAATCCTAATAAAGACTTTATAAAGGGTAAAAGAGTTATTTTAGTAGATGATTCTATTGTAAGAGGTACAACAGCAATAAAGATAGTGGAAATGATTAGAGAAGCAGGAGCTTTAGAGGTGCATATGAGAATATCTAGCCCTCCAATTAGATTTCCTGACTATTATGGTATAGATACACCTAAAAAAGAGGAGCTAATTGCTAATAATCAAACTGTAGAACAAATTAAAGAAACTCTGAAGCTAGACTCTCTTTATTTTTTATCAATAAAAGGCTTATATAATGCAATGGGATTTAAAGATAGGAATAAAATAAATCCTCAATTTACTGACCACTGTTTTACAGGAGATTATCCTACAGAGCTAGTCGACCTAGATGAAGGTATTTTATCTAGTCAGCTTTCTCTTCTCAAAGAGAATTAATTTTAGCATTACTACTTAGTGTAAGGATTCTTACTGCTTAAAAAGTTAAATCTTATCGGTACTCCATAAAAACCAAATTTTTTTCGCAATTTATTTTCTAAGCTTCTTCTAAATGTATTATTAATTTTTTTTTTGTTATTACAGAAAACAGAAAAAGTAGGAGGTCTAGATTTAGGTTGCTGCAAATATTTAACTTTTAAAGCACCCTTGTATTCGTTAATGCTATTTTCTAAAAATTCTTTGCGGAGCCAATTATTTAAGACTGAAGTAGATATTCTCTTGTTCCATATTTTATAAGTACCTATAATAGCATCTAATACATTATCTTTATAACTACTGTCTAGAGCAGAAACAAATAGACAATTAACACCTTTGACGTCAAATAATCTTCTATCTATATTCTCTAGTATTGCTTTTTTTACTTTGCTTTTATTTATTATAAGGTCCCACTTGTTAAATATTAGCAGCAATGATCTTCCTTCTTTAATTATATAACTAGCAATACTTAAATCTTGGTTAGAAAATGGCATAGTAGCATCAAAAATTAAAAGAACAATATTAGAATACCTTATTTCTTTTCTTGAATAATAGGTTGAGGCTTTATCAATAGGTGTACCTAACTTTCCCCTTTTTTTTATACCAGCTGTATCAGCCATACATATTTTATTTTTTTTATATAAAATGTAAGTAATTACAGAATCTCGAGTAGTTCCAGCAGTTTTTCCTGTAATTACCCTATCTTGTTGATTTATCATATTAAATAAAGTAGATTTGCCTGTATTTGGACGTCCTGCTATAGTTATTCTTATTCTGTTTTGTATATCTCTTTCATTTTTAGACGACGTATCTTTAGAAGATTTTATATGACTTTTAATTTCATTTATTAATTTCTCCAAGCTTTTTTTGTTTTTTGCTGTAATTTCAATAGGATGACCATGTCCTAATTCAAAGCCCTGGCTTCCAAAACTTTTAGATGACTTCAACTCTTTTTTATTTTCTAAAAGTAGAATTTTCTTTCCTGTTTTTCTTAAAACATTGCTACAATATATATCATCTTTTGTTAAATCCTTACTGCTATCCACTAAAAACAGTATTATATCTGCAGAAGATATCTGCTCTTGAGTAAATTTTGAGAGCTTATCACTGTATAAATTTTTATCCTGTGTAATCCCTGCGGTATCGACTAGTAAAAAAGTCACTCCGTCAATTTTACATATTAGGCGTTGGTAATCTCTAGTTAAGCCATATTCTTCTCCTACAATAGCTTCTCTGCTTCCTATTAAGGTGTTAAATAAAGTTGATTTGCCAACATTAGGTTTCCCGACTAAAACAATTAAATTTTTTTCATTCAATAGAAATAATATCTCCATTCCTCATGTTTAGATAAATCTTGCTTTTTGCAACAAATGGTGAAGAAGCCGGTAAAGAAGGTAAACTTTTAATTTTTTCTATTTTTCCATTGTAAGGATTTAATAAAATAAATTTCTTATCTCCGCCTACTATAAATAGTTTATTATTAACTAAGATTGGCGAATACCAAATATTTAAATAATGTTTAGATAATTCTTCATCGATTTTTGTTATCCACCTTATTTTACCATTTTTAGAATCTAGATTAATTATTTCCTTATTGTTACTGATAACATAAATAGAATTCCCATTTACTAATGGTGTTTGATTAGTACTGAGATCTCTTGTCCAATTTTTAGATCCATTTCTTTTATCTACTGAAATAATCTTTCCGGTAGCACTTGCGATGATTACTGAATTATTTATAAAAACAGGACTTGCATCTATGTCATTAAAAGTATTAGATGTTTTAGTTTGCTCTATATCTACAGTACTTCCTCTCCATAATTCTATACCATTTGCAAAATTTAAAGCAAAGTAGTCTCCATTCGAATATGGCACGACTAGTATATTTTGTTCTACCGCTACTTTAGGTTCGCTTATTATTGATGTATTGTTAAAAATTCCTTCATGACTCCAGATTAATTCGCCGTTGTTAGCATCTAATACTAATAATCTATTATCGACAGTTAAAGATAGAACTCTATTTTCTACTAGCGTAGGAGTTGACCTTAATGGTGAAGAAGTTTTTTTTCGCCAAAATAAACTCCCATCATCTTTATTTAACGATAGAACTTCACCATATGGAGAATTAACAAATAATTTGTTCTTCGCAATTGCTATGCCTCCTCCCATATTATGATTATTTTCTCTATTTGATGTTATTTTTTTTTTCCATACAACTCTTCTGTTATTTAAGTCATATGAAAAAATATTGCTTTTCCCATCCATAAAATAAATGATATTATTTTGTAAGATTGGTTGGCTTAATATTTTGCTTTCTTTATTTTCCTTAGAACCTGATGTAATTTTATTAAACTTACTGAAGTTTGAAATCGCAGAAAAATTTAATGATAAATGTGTAGGAGAATTAAAGGTTTGCTCCCAATTCTGATTTTCTGTAATTTTCCCTAGAACAATTTTTGAGTCAGTGCTTATATCTTCTAATTTGCTAATATCTGCTTTCAAAATTGATACTCTTTTTCCGGGTAATGGTATTTTTTTTTCTTCAAACCCAAAGAATTCTCTAGTACCACAACCAGTGAAAAAAAGAAAAATAAGAAATAATAATGAATATTTAATTATATTCCTCATTATACATTCTTATATTTTGTAGCATTTCTACTGCCCTTGATCTTATGGAATTACTTGATTGTTGCTCATTTATTATCTTATTAAAATCTTTTTCTGCATTTTTGTAATCTTTTTTTCTTAAAAAATAATGCCCTCTGATTTCATGTCCTAACAAAGCCCAATTATTACCAAAAGAAAGTAATTTTCCTACATTCTCATTTAAGCTTGTTTGATCATTTAATTCTAACGATGCTTGCGCACTGTAAAAAGTAATAATTTTGCTTAATAAATCGTTATTCTTATATTTATGATTTAAATTCATTTCTTCCAATAATTTTTTTGACTCAGCAAAATCTTTATTCTTTAAATTTACCTTGGTTTTAATCAATAGTGACAGAAAATTAAACCCTTCATGATCCAATTTGTATAATTTATCAAGCTCTTTTATTGCTTTAGCTTCATCATCTTGAAGTAATGACAATATCTCTATAAAATACCCAGAAACTTTTAAGTTTTTTTCTTTGTTTAAATGCTGTGAGTACATAAAAAAAGAAGGAATAACTAATATAAGAAAAACTGCAACAACTATATAAAATTTATATTTTTTTAGTTGATTTTTTATTTTATCTAAATAGACTTCATTATCGATTTCTGAAAAGGGGTCACTCAAAATTTACCTCTGATGTCATTATAATTAAATAATTAATTTAGCATTATAAAAATAAAAATAAATATTTTTTTAGCCTCTTCCCACAAATGGCATTTCATTAGCCATTATGGTAGTATTAAGAATATTGGTATCTAGCGGTAGGTTTACAATTAATAATATTAGGTTTACTACGTAAGCTACATCCATTGTTGCTTCAGGTATTTTTTCCCCATTGGATTGTATTATCCCTTTTGTAAATGATTTTGTTAAAGGAGTTAAAGCATTACCTATATCAATTTGACTACACAGAATTTTATGCTTTCTTCCATCTAATGATATAGATTTTGTTAGTCCTGTTATCGCATGCTTAGAGGTTGTATATGCAGAAGTTTTTGGTCTTGGTGAAAAGGCAGAGATTGATCCATTATTAATAATTCTACCTCCTTTCGGTTTCTGGTCCTTCATAATTCTATATGCATACTTAGCACATAAAAACATACCATTGATATTTACATCAATAACTTTTTTCCAATCCTTATAACTGATCTTGTCAATAGTATTCGGCTTGATACCAATGCCGGCGTTATTAAAAAGAAGATCCAGCCTTTTATACTTTTTTTCTATTTCTAAAAAAAGCTTCTTTACATTTTTTTCACTTGAAACATCACATTTAAAAACATTGCAAAATCCCTTATTATTTTTACTATCTGATTTTCTTTTAGTTGTTATTAGCTTATCTATATTTCTCCCTACCAAATATACATGAAACCCTTCCTTCAGTAGTGCAATAGATACCGCTTGTCCTATTCCTGATCCAGCACCTGTTACTACAGCTACTCTATTATTATTTATCTTTCTTTTCAACCTGTTCATCAAAAGCTACATCGAGTAGAGGTTTAATTACTTCATCTTTGAGATTAATTCCAACTCCACACTTAATTTTTAAATTTTTAAAATCTCTTCTATATGTCTCTAGTCCAAGGCTTTTTGCTTTCTCTATTATTCCCCACTTTTCTTCTTCCGGCGTTAGTGGGTCTATATACAATCTCTGTAATTTCAAAAAAGAAAAAGGATTTCCATAACGGTATGCATTATTATTTTCTTTAGCCTCTAAATCATTTTTCTTATGCAAAGGACATCCATCTAAACATGCATAGCATTCAATACATGATGTCAGGGTATGATAGGAAGAATCAGCTTCCACATTGAGATTATTTTTATATGCTAATTTATTATAGCCTATCATCTGCCTTGGAATACCATCTCTTTTTACAATCAAATCCTTAATTACAGGTAAAGTAGCAATAGGACTTAAGATATCCCCTTCCTTAACTCTTGCCCTACATGCCAGTCTTGGTCTACTGTTTACATCAATTGTACATACTCCGCAATTCCTTGCTCTACAACCATACCTAAATGCTAAATCATCAATTTTTCTCTCTTGTGCCTGCAACAATACGTCTAAGGCCATTGGTCTGTCGTCTTCAGTGCGTTTTAAATAATTATATTCATAAAGCTGCTTTTTATTGTCTCTAACTAACTCTATTTTTATTTTTATTGAGTTATCTGGCATTCCCACTCCATGTATTATTCTCTTTTCTTTCTCCTGGAGCTGCTTCAATACTTCCGGGTTGCAATTTTGATACAATTCTGCTTCCTAATATATGCTTATATTTTTTTTCTAATATTGAATCCCTATACTTGAGAGGTAGGTATCTTATTATTTTTGCTTTTAGTAATCTATATTTTTCATCTAGTTTGTATTTAATTAGTCTTTTTAATTCTGTTCTTTCTCTTTTAATTCTTTTAACTACTAAACTCCCATTATGATAAAATGTTTGGGTTGAAAAAGGTTTTGCAAATATATTACTTTTCTTACAATCTAGCCTTACATGTCCGCCAACACTCTTGTCTCTCTCTATTGAGGCAAGTGCGACCGCTCTTGCAGATTCAATCATATTCTTTAACTCTATTAAATCTATGAATTGTTGATTCCATATTGTACTTTTAGGAATAAATACCTTTAAAATATTTTTTTCTAACTTGTCTAAATAGTTTAAAAACTTTTTTAGTTTTTTTAATGTTCTTGCTGGACCTATATGTTTCCAACTTTTATCCTGTAATTGTAGTTTATACTTATAGGCTTTTTTGGTGCCTTGTGCATTAAATAGATCCAGATAATAATTAATAGTCTTCGAAAACAGTTTTGTGTCTTCTTCCAAAGTATTTTTCTTTGAGTATTCTACGGCTGCCTTCCCAGCTCTATAACCAAATACTGCTAATTCAGTCAGAGAAGTCGACCCTAGTCTGTTTGCTCCAAACAAACCACCCATTGCTTGTCCCGCTGCATAGAGTCCTTCAATTTGCTTTAAGCCATTTTCTTTTTCAGCTCCATAAACTTTGCCATTTTCATCAACTTTAATTCCTCCCATCATATAATGCGCACTAGGTCTTACTTCCCAAGGCTTTTCTGCTTTTCCAGCTTCTTTTCCTAGTGCTTGTCTGGCATTATTATAAGCAGACGGCAATGCTGACTTTAAATACTCCATAAAATATTTTCCTGATTTTGGTGCATTTTTATTTGCAGTCATATCTAGATATGCTCCTCCATTTGGGCTTCCTTTTCCCTCTTCTACGGCTCTCATTATTGCTTCTGAACACTCAGCCCTAGTTCTTAAATAAACACTATCTAAAATTATTTTTTTATTTTTATCTCTTATTACCCCTAAAAAACTTGCTGTTGCTGGTTCACCTGCCAATAAGCCTTCATATGAAGGTGGCGAAGCTAAACAAAAAGGAAGAAATTGTATTTGCTCCATATCTAGGAGTGCTGCTCCCACCTTAAGACCTAATGCATAACTATCACCTGTATTTCCTCTCATGGTGTCTGTCTTAGGAAAAAAAAGTGTTGAGAGGCCACCAGAAGCAATTATCGTTGTTTTTGATCTTATCTCTAAGAATTTACCCCTTGCTGCATCGTAGGCTATACCTCCTATAATTTTAGTCTCCTTGCTTTGTTTTTTATCTTTTTTTATTAATTCTAAAAACCAGCAATCTTCAAAATATTTAACATTAGAATACTTTATAATGGTATCCCAATTAGTATGCCCAAATGCAAGTCCACTATTCTTATGCCCTACTGATCTAGACTTATTATGCCCTCCCATTGCTATTGCTAACGTTTTAGGCTTATTTTTATCGAAATTTATAGATGGCCTTAATCCGTTATTTCTTAGTCTATCATATGCCTCCTTACTATCCTTGGCGAAAGCATCAGTTATTTTTTTGTCAGGCAAGTCTCCACCAGCTAGCTTTATATTATCAGATAAAATTTGTTCGCTGTCAGAAGAGTCTCCAGCTTGTCTTACTGTTATTACGCCTTCGCAAATTTTTGTGTCTGAGGAGCTCATGGGATCTTTTGAAATAACAATTACTGAAAGTCCTTCCTCTGCTGCAGCTTGTACTGCCTGACTTCCGGTCCCGCCAGAACCGATAACTACTACATCACATGATATTCTCTCAATTTCTCTTTTCCGCATACTTTATTGTATTACCAAATTTGTAAAAAATAAATAACTATTAAATTTATATATTAAAGTCTTTATAAGAAAAAAATATTCTATTTAAATAAATTCTGTTTATAATAACAAGATGATTAGTAGAAGAAATATTTTAAAGAAAACCTTAATTTACTCCTTAGCAAGCTCATTAGTTAACCTTAAAGCTGAATCATTAAAGGGTAATAATATTCATGGACTAATCAAAAAAAAAATACCTGGGAATGAAGAAACAATCCCAGCAGTTGGTATGGGGACTTGGCTAACCTTCGATGTTGGATATGACAAAGAAGAGTTAAATAAAAGAGTTCAGATATTAGAAATATTTTTTAAAAAAGGCGGCACATTTATTGACTCTTCACCGATGTATGGAAGAGCAGAAAGAGTGGTTGGAATGTGTTTAGAAGCGTTAAAAGATAAAAAATATAGTTTATTTTCTGCTAGCAAGATTTGGACACCCAATGGATGGCATGGAAAAAAACAGTTTGAAAATTCGCTCAATTTATGGAATTTAAGTTCGTTCTCTCTTATGCAAGTACATAATTTGGTTAATTGTGAGGGACACCTTGAATATTTATACGACTTAAAAAAAAGAAATATAATTAAATATATTGGAGTAACTACATCTCATGGATGGCGTCATGAAAAACTTAAATCAGTTATGGAAACAAACGATATTGATTTTGTTCAACTTACATACAATATCTTTGATACAGAAGCGGAAAAAGAACTTTTACCCTTAGCCTTTGAAAAAAATATTGCTGTAATTGCTAATAGACCCTTTCAGGGAGGAAATTTATATAAAAATGTTCAAAATAAAAAATTACCTTCAAAGTTAAAACAATATGGAATTAAAACTTGGGCCGATTTCTTCCTTAAATTTATTATTTCGCATCCAGCAGTTACTTGTACAATTCCTGCTACTAGTCAAGTTAATCACATGTATGAAAACATGCAGGCTCTTGAGGGTTTTTTGCTAACTGAAAAAGAGAGAAGTAAAAGTAGAGAAATATTTGAAGACATTTAATTCTCTATTTCAAAAATGTTGTAGAAATAATCTATAGTAAAGGCTAATAATGCAATTAGAAATATTGAAGTAATTATTGCAACAGAAAAGCTATATTTTTGTATTAAAATCGGAAAAACTAAAAACATCGACAAGGTAGGAATTATAAAATAAAAAGTATTTTTTACGTAAGATGCCATCTTTTCATTACTAGCTCCTTCAAAATAGAGCCAAAATAATACCAGAAGAGTTATAATTGGCATAGCTGTTAAAATACCTCCAAGCTTAGTATTAATTTTCGTCACTTCAGTTATTAATACAATAAGAAATCCGGTAATTATAACCTTAAAAACATAAAAGATCATTTTTTCTATTATCCATTAATTCAATCAATTTTTATATTATACTCTAAGGTTTCTATTTTTTTGTTATCAACCTCTAAGGTTAAAGCAACTTGACAATCTGATTTGTCTACAGTAAATCTTTTCTCAATTAATTGATGTGATTTCACACCAAATTGCTTTAGTATTTTTCTTACCTGTAAATTAAAGTTTTCTTTTTGCTTCTCGTTCATTACTCCTCCTTTTATTTTTAAATTCTAGTTCTACAAAAATTAATTTTTTTTTTCCATTATTTATAACATTATGCTCAACTCCAGATTTCCTAAAATAAGATTTTGAAGGAAGCAAGTTAAAATTACTTTCTTCTCCTTTTTTATCAATTATTAATAACTTTCCTCTAGTTATTGGAGTCACTACATAATCATACTTGTGTTTATGCATTCCGGTTTCATAACCTGGTCCTAAAATATATTTTGTAACTTTAACTATATTATTATCAATTTGTAGAATAGGCTTAGCTTTTTTTCTTTTCATATTGAAATCTTGTTTTTAATCTTATACTAATCTTTTATCTTTCAAAAGTCCTCATTTCTATTATTATTTTAGAGATTAACTCGCCAATAATAGGAATAAATTCAAATTTTGATAGAATAAAGGTAAAAANAGATACTAAAATAGTTGCTCCTATCACCCATCCTAACCCTGATACTAGACCTTTAATTAAATTAAAAATAATTAAATTCCAAAACGAATCGTAAATCTTAAAAAATCTCTTTTTATTTAGTTTTTCAAGTTCTATTTCTAAAGATTTTATTTTTTTTTCATCTATGGGCAATTTATTTAACTTTTCAAATATTGTTTCATTTTTTTTTTCTTTTATAGTGAGCAACAACGTCTCCTTCATGAAATTCTACAATGCCATCGAAAGATTTAATAAAATCCATCCATAAACTTTTAAATTGATTAGAGGTTTTTAAAAATTCTTCTTTTGAGTTATAAATTCCAAAACCAACTAGTTTACCTTCACCAGTTTTAACCTGTACTTGCTCCAAGTTTAAAGTTTCTTTATCAAGTTTTTCAAACCAAACACTTTTCATCATCGCTAAAAAAGCATCAGCTTTTGATTGTGAAGGAAACCTTATTGTTGCTATTCTAATATACACGTTATAATTATAAAAAACTAATCTGCACTAGTAAATATTTTTATAGTTTTTACATTTGTTAATAAATATACTTTTTTTAAATTAGTTAAGAGCAAATAGTTTGTAGAATAATCTTTCTTCATAAATAATTTCATTTATTTCAATCGCAATTATATTAGAATAATAGTTTAAAAATTCATGTACTTCTAAATTAATTTTATAAAGAGTCTCAGGAAATGTCTATCTAACAAAACAACTATTTTTTTAATCCAACTCATACTCTTGCCTCCATTTTATATTATCTTTAAATTTCGGCTGGTTTTTTTTTAACAACAAAAAGTTATTTACGATTAATAGGTCTAATTCTGTCCTCATGAAGCATCTATAACTATCTTCCGGTGTGCAAACAATTGGTTCTCCTCTAACATTAAATGAAGTATTTACTATTAAAGGACAACCTGTTTTTTCTTCAAAGCTTGATATTAATTGATGATATTTAGGATTTACCTCTTTATCTACAGTTTGAACTCTAGCACTAAAGTCAACGTGAGTTACAGCAGGTATTTCACTTCTTACTACATTAATTTTTTTTAAGCCAGTAAATTTTTGATAGTCATTTTTTATATTTTTGAGCTTATTATTTTTTACTTGGGAAACTAGTAACATGTATGGGCTTTGTTTTTCTAAATCAAACCAAAGATTAGTTTTTTCTACTAGAACTGAAGGCGCAAATGGCCTAAAGCTCTCTCTGTACTTTATTTTTAAATTCATATCTGATTGCATTTTCTCACTTCTAGCATCGCCTATTATGCTTCTATTTCCCAATGCTCTAGGACCAAACTCCATTCTATCTTGGAACCAACCAATTATTTTTCCTTTTGCTAATTGTTCAGAAACTTCATTTATTAATAGATTAAAGTCTTCAAAATATTCATACCTTGCATTTAATTTGTCTAAGCTGTCTCTACACTCATCATTATTGAACTTAGGACCCAAGTAAGACCCTTGCATATTATCACTTTTATTAGCCTTCAGTACTCTCTTATTTTTTAATTGTTCATAGTATACACAAAATGCAGCTCCTAATGATCCCCCTGAGTCACTAGAAGCAGGTTGAATCCACATATTTTTAAAAGTATTTGATCTTAAAACCTTACCATTTGCTACACAATTTAAAGCTACTCCTCCNNCCAAACAGAGGTTTTTNCTTCCAGTAATTTTTTTTGCATGCAATGCAAGTTTTAAAACAATTTCTTCTACTACCTGTTGGATTGATGCAGCTATATCCATATGCTTTTGATTTATTTTGGTTTCATTTTTTCTTGGGCTTGCTCCAAAAAGTTTGTGAAATTTATTTCCTGTCATAGTAAGACCGCGTGTGAAATTAAAATATTTCATATTAAGTCTAAAAGAACCATCTTGCTTGATATCTATTAGTTTATCCTTTATTAAATTAGCATATTTTGGTTCACCATAGGGGGCAAGACCCATAACTTTATACTCTCCGCTATTTACTTTAAATCCCGTGTAATAGGTAAAAGAAGAATAAAGCAAGCCTAAAGAATGGGGAAAATGTATCTCTTTTAAAAAGTTTATATTATTATCTTTACCATAAGAAAGAGAAGTAGTTGTCCATTCCCCTACTCCATCTATTGTTAAAATTGCTGACTCCTTATATGGGCTCGGATAGAAAGCACTAGCTGCATGACTATGATGATGTTCACTAAACATAAGTTTATTAAAAATTTGAGATTTAAATTCTTTTTTTTCTTTTTTTGTTAATTCTTTTTTTTGTTCTTCATGCATATAAAGGAACTCCCTAAGTAAGGTTTCTTTTAAAAAAAGTTTATCCTTTAACCAAATTGGTATTGACATCAAAAAAGATCTTAACCCTCTAGGAGCTTCGCTTAAATACGTCTCTAGTATCCTTTCAAATTTAATAAAAGGTTTATCATAAAAGGCAATATAACTAATATCATCTAAGGATATTTTAGCTTCTTTAATACAATATTTTATGGCTTCTTTAGGGAAAGAAGCGTCATGCTTTATTCTAGTAAAGCGTTCCTCTTGCACTGCTGCTAATATATTTTCATTTTCTATTAACGTAGCTGCGCTATCATGATAATAAGCAGAAATTCCAAGTATGTACATAAAATCAAATTAAAATAAAGTGTAAATAAATGGAGCTATGGCACTGCCTTGTGAAAGAACTATAAGAACTCCTAATGCCAGCATGATAATAATTATTGGTGCAAGCCAAAGCTTCTTTCTTTCCTTCATAAATTCAAATAACTCAAATAGCATTGACATAGTTTTTTCCTTTTAAAATTGCTTCTTCATTGAAGTAGGTTGCGTTTTTCTTTCAATCCAGTAACTATCTAAATCCTTATCCATTTTTTTCTTAAGTAAATCCTTCCTTATGATTTTTAGGACAAAGGATACAGGAGTAAATAATAAAAAAAATAATATCATCAGTATTATCTTTGAAATAATATTTCCCATTAAATTTCCAAACTTAATCCATAGCCTGTAAAAGCCTTGCAACAATTCTGGTCTGGTCAGAGAAATAGTAATAAATATAAAAGAAATACAGAAAAAATAAAAGTTTAAACCACTGCCAAAAAAGTATGGATAAAATGATAGTATTAAAAACAGACCTGACCAAATAAGAGAAAATGTTCTTAAATCTGATTTTTTTATATAATTATATGACATTTTCAAACCTATACTATATCAATTTATTTATTAATAAAGTGTTTTTTGTAGCTAAATTCAGCGATCNCGATATGCTTATAGTCTTGAGNTTCATTGATNCAGAAATGAAATATCTAGCAGAATAATATTCTTTTACTTCATATTCTCCCTAGGANCGGCGCTTTTCTCTCAAAATAGAGATAATTTTTTTTTATGTATTGGCTTCTTTTGCATTTAAGGTTGGCAATGGTTGATTTTATAAATAAGGCTTCTGACACCAAAACTGGTACATCCCAGCAAAAGCCCGTGGGTTTCTTTTCTCGTACTGGTCCCACAATACTAAATCATAGATATCCNTCTCTTTCNCATGAAGATCTCTAAAATTTGATATAGCGGCTTTATTATCAAACCCACAGAACTTTAGCCCCAGCTCATCAAGACAGTTTTTAATCTGTGGAAGGGTAAAACGATGCTCTTGTACGTGGAAGATTAAGTCTCTCAACATACTGAGACTGTAAAAATCTTTCCTCGAAGTTATTCGCTGATGATGCTCGTCATGCGATTCTGCAAGTGATTGCCTGAATTTTCTGATGTCAGCTTCCGATGTTCCTACTCTAAGTGCTGTGATTTCCTTTCGAACCTCTACTATATGCTGTCGAGCCAACTCACTATACAAGCCTATCTTCATCAAACCACCGGGCTTTAATAAATCTACGAGAACTCTCCATCCAGCCATCGGTTCATCCATATGATGAAGAACACCGGCACTTTCAATGATGTCGAATTCCTTGCCAACTTGGTGGAGATGTAAAATATCGGCTTGCAAATAATCTATATTTGTTAAACGTAACTCTTTAGATTTTCTCTGTGCATAAGCAAGGCTTGCTAGACTTAAATCCACAGCAGTGACATGACAATTTGAAAACCGAGAAGCTGTTCCTATCGAGTGCTGCCCCGTCCACAACCAGCAACGAGTATTAACGTAGCAGTCACGTTTTTAATATTCTTGAAATGAAGACGGAGCTTTAACTCATCACAAACTGCGGCGATTGATTTTGCCGTTATGGAAACTCCTAGTTTTACCCATCGTGGATAAGGATTCTCTTCATACTGCTCTCTAACTTTAAGCGACACATGGTCTGATATTTCTTCCAACACAGGAATGTCTTTCGCTATCATTTTTTCGAAAAGTGGTTCTTCTATCAGTCTTTTCTTCACCTCTTCTAAATTGTCAAGACACTCTAGCTTATGACACCAATTATATTGGTGTAACGGACGATAAGACGCTAAACACAAAACTTTTATGGCTTCTGGTTGCTCTGACTGTGCCACGGTTTCCGAAATCTTAGCTTGTAATTCGCTAATCAAACGAGTTTCTTCGTCCTTTTCAATGTAAACATATTCATTAGTAAAACAATGAATAGAAAGCGTCGATAAGAAATAGATGAGTTCAGGAGAAACCTCCATCCTATCCAGGTTTTTGAGCAGCAAACTTCGCATCGCAACAAAGAGTTTCTCAAACTGAAGATCGGGAAGTGGACATACACGCATAAGACGATGAAGTAGCGGAAGTTTATCTAGACTTCCAATAATAGAAGTTGCCTAGTTAAGGCTATGAGCAAAATTGTTCTTAAGTAGTAAATCCTTGATTTGAACGTCATGCTTTAAGAGACTTAAAATACTGCCAGCCACATCATAAGGACGCACAAAATTTCCAACATTTAATAGATGGGTTAATGGAGGATAAAGCTTGGGGTTTGATGAATTAAAGCTTACATTTTTGATAGCGTTACTGAGATTTAGATAGGCTTCAACAAAGTCAGGCTTCAACGCTATCGCTTGTGTATAACTTACCAGAGCTTCGTCTAATCTACCTAGTTCTTTGAGCGTGACACCCAAATTGCTGTGGGCTAGGGCATAGTCAGGTTTCAGCGCTATCGCTTGCCTAAAGCTTGCTTCAGCATCGTCTAATCTACCTAGTTCTTTGAGCGTGGTACCTAAGTTGCTATGTGCAGCAGAGTCTTGAGGAGATAATGCAACTGCTGTCTGATTAGCATCTACGGCTTCAGAATTTCTGCCTGTTGCTCCTAAAACTGCGCCTAAAACTTTCCAGACAAATTGATGATTAGGAAAATCTTGAGTGATGTGCACAGCAAGCTTTTCTGCGTCACTAAATCGTCCGTTCTGATAGTGCTCTAAAAGATTATTAAGTAGCTCTTGTGGTGGGTTTACTCTTGCAGCATTCGGTATCTGAGTTTTAGGCGCAAGTTGTCCCTTTAAGGAACTTAACCTATCTGCATCCACACCCTGCTTCTTTGCCTGCTCAAGGACTCGCTTAGCATTATCAAATTGCTTTTCTTTGATAAGTGCATCAATGTAACTCAACCAAAACTGTTCTATCTTTGGATTGGCTTCAAGAGCAGTTTTAAATAGCGGCAATGCCGCACCAGCTTTGTTAACAGAGACTGCTAATACGCCGAGGTTATGGTTAGCGTCTGGATGCAAAGGCTGGGACTGCAAGATTGCCCGGTATAAACGTTCAGCTTCTTGAAGCTTGCCTTCTTTATGTGCTGCAATACCCTGCTGCAATGCTTGATCAATACTCAGTTCCATCAATTACTCTTAATCGATGCCTCTAACATGCTTTAAGTACCTTCTTTATTCGTTATTGCTTGTATACTGGATTTGCTCTTTTAAGTATAAGCATTGTATTGATTTTTATGGGGTTC
>PBGQ01000044.1 GCA_002720125.1 Rickettsiales bacterium
AGATGGACCTATGAGAGGAAAAGCTGCTTTCGCTCCTACAGTTCATGCAGAATGTGGAACTGCTTTTGCAAAGTTTAAACATGAAAATACAAAATTGACTGATCTTGAAGCTATGCAGAGTGATTTTTCACATGCAGATGTATATACAGGTTTAGAAGCTTCTATTTCCTGTCTCGCAGCTTTAAATAACGCGCAAAAAACAGGAATAGGTCAGCATATTGATATTAGTCTAGCAGCTACGATGATTGCGGTTAATGAAAGAGCACATGCAGAACTATCTGGAGATAATGATAATAGTGGTGAGCCATTTGCTTTATCTGCTCCTATATCTCCTTATTTAAGACTAAATTCCGGAGAAATTGTGGTTATTGCTGCAAGTCCTATTTTAAGTTTTGTTTTTTTTCGATATGCCAGAATGATGAGAAGATTAGATTTGATTGATAATCCAAAATATAAAACCGCCAAATTAAGAAGACAAAATTATAAAGACTTAATGAAAGAAGTTAATGATTGGGTATCTACTTTTAGAAATGCAGAAGATTTGGAAGCACAAGTAGGTGAAGCAGGATTAGCTATAGGAAAATTAAGGAGCATGAAAGAATTTGCTGAAGGCCCTTGGGGAAATTATTGGCAAATAATTAGAAAAGTTAAAATCGATAAGAATAATATAATAAAAATACCTGGGTTACCTTGGAAGTTTTCTCGTACAAAATGTGAACCTCAAAATCATTTAGCCTTCAGAGGAATGGACAATGAAAAAATATTATTTGATCTTGGTTATACAAAAAAAGATATAAAGAAACTTTACTTTAAAAATATATTATCAAAAGGGAATATCTAGTTATAAGGAAAAAATTAAGCTATCAATTTATTTCCTAATTATAATTTTACAATTAAACTATGTTTGGTTAAAAATTTTAAACAACTTCTATGCACAGATAATTAATAAGCCTATTTGAGAAATATACATCTATTATTATTTATTATTGATTATATATAATTTATATTAATAGAAGGATTAAAAATGGATAAAAGATTTGATAAAAATAAACCTAAAAAAAATTTAAAAGAAAAAAGGCTAAAAAAGGTATAAGGAAAAGAAGTAATTTATGAATAAAATAAAATAATAGATTAATAGCTGGTTAATTTCTCAATTTAAATAAATACCCAATAAACTAGAAAGCAAAAACTACTAAAATATTTTCTGTAAATAAGGTAAAACTTTACATCTTTATATTGTTTAATAATTCTTTTATAAACATTCATTTTTAAAGAACAGCAAAAGACATACCAAAAAAGCATATTGCAGAATATTTTTTACATTTATCACAAGTAATTCTCCTAAAGCTAGGTACCTTTTGCTAGCAACTTGTATAAACAGAACATTGATAGGATTCGCTAATTGAGTTATTATTTTATTTAATAAAAATTATTATGAATTTTAAAAATGTTATAAAAATTATAGCAGTGTTGAGCTTTTCATTAATCAGCTGCAGTGATGAGAATCAAAATAAAAATAGCTATAAAAAAAAGACTGATATACCTTTAACAGGACAGTCAATAGACAAAAAAATTGATCCTAGTAAAAAAGTAAGTGACTTTTACTAACGATGAAATGCTTAATGAATTATTAAAAATTATTCAGGTTTTTTATAATTTTTTAATCTTTCAAAGGTTTTATCTGCCATTTGACACTTTCCCTTCCATTCAAAAGTAGCTCCTTTGAAATCTTTTTCAAAGCCTGTAATATCCGCAAACGCTCCTATACATTTTTGCCCTACTAACTCTTCCCATCTCCCTTCACCACTTACAAAAATAAAAGAATTAACCCCTGCTCCTTCTTGAAAAGAACCTCTATCTGTTTTAAATTGAGTAAAATTAGTATCACCATTAGACTCAGTAAATTTACACATTATGTTTGAAGCAAAAGTCTCTCCGTTTTCTACTTCTAAAATACCTGTACAATGTGACTTTCCGCTTACTCCTATATTGGTTAAAGTTATAACCTTGTTGTCATAAACAATATAATTCCTTGTTTCACTAACCTTAAAAAAAGTAATGAAATCGTATTAGCCATATACGTCATATAATAATTCTGCTGTAAAAGCTCTTGAAAATACAAAAAATAATAATAAAGTTTTAAACATTAAATTCATTTAATTACTCCTTAAATTGATTTATTAAACATATGAACTTACATAGATATTTACAATAGAAATAAAGATTAATATTTTAATAATAATTTTTCAGTATTTGTACTTTGTAAGTTTTATTATCTAAATAGAATCATCGTTAAAATGTTTCATTAATGATAGTCTTCCTCGGTTATATAATGTTTCCTATTGGCTTTTTAAAAGTCGTGGAATTCATGCATCAATTTAAAAACATGTAACAAAATAAAATTTACAAAAATCTTAACATAACACTAGTATAAACAATGGTTTATGTAGAGTTTGTAGAATAAAATGAAGAAGAGAGAATAACACCTCAAACACTAAAAGTGCTGTTATTTTTAAATAATTATAGGAGTTTTTGAATATGTTAATAGGACAGATAAATATAATAAAATGATAGGAAAAAACTGCAATTTAACAGCTAGATATATTGACGATTTCTAATTTTATAATCATATTTTCAAATAACTAAAAATTGAATAATTTAATCTTACTTATATAATTTTATTATGCAAAAATTATTAATTTTACTTATATTCTTAATCTACAATATATGTTTTTCATTCGAGTACGAAATACAAACTCATGCTAAAAGAACAGTTATAAAAACGATACCTATATCAAACTCAGAAAAATATATAAGTTTTATCCTTGAAGGAACATGGACTGATAACCTAGGGAATTATGGAACGATGCAACAATCAAGCTTTGTTATATTAGATAATACTAATGTTATAGAGCTAGATGGATATGGCAAAACAGTATACCAGAATAATCAGGAAACTTATTTTAGGGGATATAGAAATCGTCAGGAAAAAGATAGTGGTGTTGGAGAAACAAAAATAATAAATTCAACAGAGGAATTAAGTTCTTTAATTGGAATGAAATGTCCTTATGCAGTAAATTTTTTTAATAACAATGCCTATGCTTTTGCAAGATGTAAAATTACTGAAGAACAAAAAGAAGTATTAAGTAAAATATCTCAATAAAGTAAAAGTAACTATCTAATTATCAAGGATTATTTGATTTCTGTAAATCTTATTACAAAAAAATACTGTAGTAAGACTCCATGCATAGATAATTGATAGGATTTGTTAATTAAGCTATTATTTTATTATGGAAAAACTAATACTAATGTTGGTATTACTATTTGTATCTTTTGAAAAAGTTAGTGCTAAGGATTACATCCTAGAACAACAAGGTAAAAGAACTTTGGTTAAAGAACATATTTATTCTGAAACTGATAATTTAAAAATATTTAAACTTGAAGGTACTTTTAAAGATAACGCAGGTAACTTTGGAGAAGCCAATAGCATAGTTAATGTAATAACTATTAATAATATAGTAGAAAAGTTAGAGGCAAGTAATGAACTGATATATAATGAAAATATTAAAGCTTATAATACAGCTAAAAGAGCCAACAATGAATTAAAACAAGGCGTAGGAAAATGGTATTTTACCTACGCTAGTAAAAGTATAAATGCAATTATTAATTCAGAATGTTTATATAGTATTAGGTACTATAATGATAATTTTCTAACATTAGCTAAATGTGATATTTCTGAAAAAGCTTTTGAACAAATAAAAAAAATTAAAAAATAAATATATTCTAAGACTGCTTTAAGTTCATACACTTCTGCTAACTTAAAAATGGCATTCAGCTTCTATGACAAATAATTGATAAAATTATTTTTTTAAACTATTGTTATTTAAATCAATTTAAAACTTTTCTTTAATTTATCATTACCATAGGGAGGATTAAATGGAACAAACTTCAATTTATCTTTTAGCTGAAGCGTTGCTAAATCAAAACTTAAGAGCTACTGAAAGTACTAATACATTTTTACTTTTTACTATATTTTCATACTTTTTCTTCGTAGTAATAACTGCCTATTTAATAAGAAAATTACATCTTATTTCAAGAATAATTTCTGCAATAATAGCCATATTTTTTAATTTCATTATGATATTATATATACAATCACAAGTATTAATAGGAAAAGTCTTATTAAATGCTTTAAGTAAATTAGCAGCTGAAGGACAAGCTCCTATATTTAAAGAAAACTTAATTAAACAAGGAGTTGAGCCTGGAGCTGAATTGTCAACAATAGATCCCTACCAGTTAAAAATTTTAATGATAGTTATTTTTGTTTTAGGAGCAATTACTCCTATTTACTTATATATTTTTGCTAACTGGGGAAAAGATTAATCTTAATATTTATTTAAGATAACTGATTAAAAATATATACCTAGCTCTGATAAAAAAAATAATTAAGGAAACTAAATTTGTTTTACATTAGCTTTCTTGGCTAAATAACCCTTTGCCAAAGTATTTTAATTAATACGTAGTTTTCTTGCTTATAGAATGTTTCACATTAGCGTTTTAAGAATTGTGGGATACGTGTAAATGTATTTTAGGCTTCTTCTACCAAATAAGATTTAACGACTCTGTACGACTCTTGAATGAAATCTATTAAGTGTATATACACTTAAGCTTTGTATACTATTTAATCCTATAATGAGTTATGGTATTCTTTAAATAGTTTGGTTTAATTATTTTAGATTTATGAGATTTTTTTTTATTATATCCATCTTTATACTAACTATGAATTCTTACTCAATCAGTTGGACAAAAGAGTACAATGGAATAAGCTCAAGTAAAAAAATTAACTTGTCTGATGGTGGAAAGTTATCTCATTACGAAAATAGCGGTAATTGGAAAGACAGTTTAGGTAACTACGGAACACAGAGGTGTTTTGGTACAATACAAATTAATCCTTATAAAAAGATTGAAGACTGGAAACTATTTTGCGAGGGCATGGATCAGGACAGAAACAACTTTGTTTTAGAATATTTTAGAAATACAGATATGGAAGCTGGAACTGGTTCATATATTTTTATTGATGGAACCGGTAAATGGAAAAAATTTATAGGTACTAAATGTAATTATGCTATTACTTATTTAGATAATGCAATGTTTAACTTTGATAAATGTAAAAATAATTAATTTTTTTAAAGAAAACATATAGAATAATTAGGAAGATAAACTCAGTAAAACTTTTAAATTTTTTCTCATAGACATTAGAGAGTTTAGAAATTGATTAGTTTTTTAATAAATTTAAAGTATCTTTTGAAACTTCACACTTAGTAGTTACAAAGGCATGATCATTTAAATAATTTACAGCATATACGCATTCCTTATTAGCTAGTTTTTTATATGGACCAGTTCCGTTTAAAATTATAGATTTTCCCACACCAGCATCAATATCAGTTTCTTTTCTTATTTGCAAAAAAGAATACTCATTACCATCTGATAGGAATGTATTACAATATATTTTTTGCTCATATAACTGACTATTTTTTTCTATCCTATGACCTACACAGTTTGCTGTCCCATATTTACCTAAATTATCTTTACTAGCACCATTTATTTCAAAAGATGAATACGTAGAGCCTTCCGGGAGCTTTATTTTTTTTAATATAGTTACTTTTGCTGTTGCATCGCTTATCCATTCAGCCGATAAAGAAGTATTACTAATTAGTATTAAAATTAATAAAAGTATATATTTCATGATTAAATAATATCATATCTGTTTAATTGGTAAAAGATTATAGATATTTATTGATTTTTTATTTAATTTAAGACATTAATATCAGCATATCTAATAAAAAATGATGAAAATCTAATGAAAAAACTAATATTTTTTTTTATTTTTTTATATTCCTCTTCACTATTATCTTATGATTATAAAATAGATATACACGGTAAAATTGTCAGTAGTGAAAAGCATAAATATTCTGATGATAGTTATTATAGTATTTTAAAGTTAGATGGCACCTTCACAGATAATTTTAGTAACTACGGAAATTTTAATGCTCTAGTAAGTTTGGAAATAGATAACGGTGAACTTAAACAACATTTTTTTTCTGCTGAATTAACTTATCAGGATGGTTCAATTTTTTACGGGCAAGGCTCTAGAACTTCTAGAGAGTTTGAACAAGGAACCGGTAAACTATTAATTACAACTGCAAATAAGAAATTGCAAAAGTTAATAGGAGTTAAATGTGTTTATGCAATAAATTTTTTCGGAAGTACTTCTTTTACTCTTACAAAATGTAATATTTCTGATAGTCAAAAAAATGTACTTAGTAATATTTCTGATAACAAATAATATTAATTATCTTTTAAATTAAAAATTATAGTCGTTAAGACTGTTTTATGCTTCTTTACCTTTGCACTTTAGATTTCAGTGCTCATAATTTTTAGAATAAGCTAATTAAGTTATTATTACTTCTGATTTAGGAAGGAAAATTGACTAATTTGTATTATTTATTTTATAATATCTTATAACTTAAATATTTTCTAAATGGTCATTTTAAAATCTCCTAGTGAAAAATCATAAAATCTATTAATCTTTTACTAATGAAATACTTTACATTATTTATTATGATTTTCTTTACAAGCATTATAAATGCTAATGATAAGAACCTCCATCTTGAAATGACTGCATCAGGAGCTTATGTTACCTTTAAAAGTATTAATATGAGTAATGGAACTAATGTAATTCATTATGAAAATGATATGGCTTGGACCGATAATTTTGGAAATTATGGAAGCGCTTTTTGTTATGGGTCTTTTATTTCAAAGGATAAATTTTATACTAAATTTGATCTTTATTGTGAAACTAAAAATCAAAACGGACATGTATTATGGAGTTATTATACAAGACCAAATACAGAATATGATGCAGGAACAGGAGAAGCTTTCTTTATTGATGGCAATGGAGATTATATAAATTTAATTGGCTTAAAATGTATATTTTCTACTAAATATTTTGAAAAAAAAATATTTTCTAAAACTAAATGTAAAATTTCGACAGAACAAAAAGATTTTTTAAGCAGAATGTCTAAATAGACTCCTAGTTTAAAATATTGAAACAACGCTAGGTATCTCTGATTATAGGATGGTAATATTTGCCTTTTATGAGTACTAAATTTATTTAAGTAAACATTAAAAAATAGTCTGGTATAGAGATAGAATATCTATTAATCTATTACTTGAAATTTAAGGTGAAAATTGAATACTATATCTCTAGAAGACTTAGAAAAAAAAATTGAAAAAGTTCAGAAAGAATGGGCTGACAGTATAATTGAAATTGGAAAAGCTTATTTAAATAAAAAAGATTATTTATTTTTAACTAATGAATTTTTAGATAAATTGTATCTTTTCAATGAAGGTAAAGTATTATTTAAACCTACAAAGGCATATCAAAAACAGTTTAGAGCAAGCAAAAACGAGTTTATTTCATACTTTATAGGACATAATAAAGTATCAGATGAAGATAAAGGTTTTGCTCTAGAGCCCTGGAAAGAAATTTACTTTGAAAACTTTAATACGTTATATTTAGAAAAAATTTTGGTAACTATGGGCAATTATTTTTTTACTAACTACAAAAATGAAAAAATTAAAGTTGAATATACTTTTGGTTATAAGTTTCATCGCGGGAATGGTTTAAAAATTATTTTTCATCATTCATCTATTCCATATAGAGTTTAAATAGTCATAATTTTTTTTAAAATTTTACTTATTCAAAGAATATAGCCTTTTTACAAAACATATAACTAATAGTATCTTCTTGATCTATTGAATATTCTAGAAAACTATTACCTTCATCATCATCATTTAGAATGGTTTTGAGTCCAGCACTTTTATATCTATCATATGCCTGATTAATTTTTTTTTCACATTGCTCTGCATTTTCTAAATGTGTTAACAATGTAACCTGTGGCACATTAGAAGTATTAAGAAAAACAACTATTTGCATTAATGTATACATACTCTAGATAATAGCTTAATTTAATAATTTGTGAAGTTTACTAAGTTTTAGAAGAATTGTGATTTGAAATATCTTTTGATAAACTTTAAAGTTATTTGGTTTAATAAGTAATTTTTGAAGATGTGACTTTTTGTTTCTTGCCAAAACTAATACCTTAAATTAAAGTAGAATTATTATTTTATACACTAATAAATGTATCTGACATGAATATAAGTTTTAAAACAGTTCCTTGGATTGAATCAGGTTTAGGAAAAATATCAATATTACCCGAAATATGTAAAAAACTTAGAGTGGAAAGACCAATTATAATTTCTGATAGTGGTTTATTTAAATTAGGTTATATAGAAAAAATTACTAATATACTCAAAGAAAATAATTTACAATCATGTGTATTTAAAGACGTTTTAGCTGATCCACCTGAAAATAATATATTTGATGCTTTAAAGATACTGGAGTCTTTTTCAGCTGACGGAGTAATAGGTTTTGGAGGTGGAAGTTCTATGGATGTTGCAAAAGCTCTTTCATACTTTAGTATAAACAAAATACCTATTGAAAAATGTTATGGCGTAAATAATTTAATTAATAAAAGAGTTCCTCTTATTCAAATACCAACTACTGCAGGAACAGGTTCTGAAGTTACNCCTATAGCAATTTTTACATTAGAAAGTGAGCAAAAAATGGGAATTGTAGATCCCATATTATATGCAGATAGTGCCATATTAGATGCTGATTTAACNTTAGAGTTACCAAAGAATATAACTGCTTATTCTGGAATTGATGCAATGGTTCATGCAATAGAGGCATATACAACTAAACTAAAAAAAAATCCTTTATCAGATCTGCTTGCTAAAAAAGCTTTAGCTCTACTTGGAGCAAACATTAAAATCGTTGTGGAAGAACCTCGAAATAGATCTGCACGTCAAAATATGTTACTAGGGTCAATGCTAGCTGGTATGGCATTTTCAAATGCTCCAGTAGGAGGAGTTCATGCTTTAGCTTACCCTATAGGCGCAAGATTTCATGTGCCTCATGGTTTATCAAACTCACTAGTTTTACCAAAAGTTTTGAGTTTTAATGCTAAAAAAGCAGAGGGTATGTATTGTGAAATAGCTGGTGATTGCTTGCCTAATTTAAAGGGAAAAAAAGTAAAAATAGATGACTTTATTTTAGGAATCGAAGAATTAATAATTGATTTAAAAATTCCAAAATGTTTGAAAGATGTAGGTATTAATCATAATGATATTCCTATGCTAGCAGAAGATGCAATGAAGCAACAAAGACTATTAGTAAATAATCCTAGAGAATTAAAATTAGAAGATGCTAAGTCTATTTACCAAAATGCGCTATAATACATGACCTTCAAAGTTTATGCAAACAGAGCAATACTATAATTTNAGTTTACTTGGTTTAAATAATACTTTTTTCTTTAGTATAATTACCAATTTTCTATATCAGGACGAAGTTCTACATCAAAAGACCATGCAGATCTTGGTTGATGGGCTATGTGATAAATTTCTTCAGCTATATCCATAGGCTGAGTAAATANTTCATCAGGCTTATTAAACTGTTGTTCTATTCTAGTTCTTGTCCATGGAGTATTAATGAAAGCATCTATAATCAAATATGCTATGTGANTACCTTTTGGACCAAAATCTTTTGCTAGTGACTGCGCTAAAATTCTCTGTGCTGCTTTTGTAGGCGAAAAATAGGGAGTATGTGCTACTCCTCTTTTAGCTGCAGTATTTCCCGTAACTATAATAACTCCTTTTTTTGCTAATAACATATCTGGTATTAAAGCATGAGCAAGATACATNAGAGAATTTGTATTAATTTTAAAGTTTTCTTCAAACCATTCTGGTTTTCCATCTAAAAGTTTCTCAAAATTACCTTTTACTGCATTATGAATTAAAACTTGAGGAGAACCTAAATCTGATTTGATATTTTTACAAATTTCCATAAGTTTTTGTGTATCTGAAACATCACACACATACCCCTTAGAGTTAGGAATTTCTTTTTCAAACCTTTTTAGTCTTTCTTCAGACCTAGCTAACATAGCAACAACGTATCCAGCTTTAGAAAATCTTTTTGCAGTATATCCACCAGTGCCCTCGCCTACTCCAGTTATCATACATACAGGTTTTTTCATACTAGAACCTCCATATTTGAAAGCTTATAATTATATATTATCATATATTACATTGCCTCTAGTAACATTTGATTTGTATAGTGTGTTTCTAATATGAGGCATAAATCTAGTAAAAATACTTTGACATTTCTGAAAGGAATTTTTATTGGCATACTCCATTATTGCAACAACCTTAACTGGTTCAACATCATCAGTTTTAGTAAGTGTCCACTTAGTCATTCCATTTTCTTTTAAGTAAGTTACTACCTTTTTATCTTCAAAAAAGAATTTATCTTGTATCTTTACCCACTCTTGATATGCAGGATTTGAGGGAAAGGTGATTGTAATTATACTAGTAAATTTTTCCATGGTTATTTATAATTAACAGATGAAAAAAATACAAGTAAGAATATTTACATATGTACCAAATCCTAGAATATGGAAATCTTTGATAGCAGCTGATATTTTGGGAGTAAATGTTGAAGTTAGAAGCGACAGTCCTAATAATTTAAAAAATTGGTTGTGGGATTTTAATGCTAGACCATTATCAGAAAAAGATAAAAAATCTTTAAGAAACAATAAAATTTCAGCACAAAAAGGATTTAAAGGTAACCTGGTTAAAACAAAAGAATTTTTGAAGTTAAATCCTTATGGCACTGTTCCAGTTGCATTTAATATGTCAGGAAATATAGGCATCTTTGAGTCTAATAGTATCTTAAGATTAATTGCTAGGTTAGGAAAAAAAAAAAGCATATATGGAAAAGATTCATTTAATAAATCAAAGGTAGATAGCTACCTAGATAGATGTTTAGTTTTTGCTACTTTAACCCAAGATTATACTTTAGCACTGTATGCGAATAAAAAAATATCTAGACACTATATAGAAACAGCAGAAAATGCATATACTTCATTTCTCAACGGCATAGAAAAAAATCTAAAAGAAAATAATAAAAAATACTTAGTCTCAAATAATTTAACTATTGCAGACATATGTTTTTTTGGAGAACTTAGTCAATTTTTATTTTATGAAACTAAAGCAATNAACTATTTAGGAAAGAAAAAAGAAGGTATATTTAATAAATATAAAAATAAATATAAATTATCAAATTCCTTTTTTTGTAAACTATTATCCCACAAATCCTTTAAAAGGTATGCCTTTTCTAACCTTAATAAAGCTGGAGTATTAGAAATAATAAATTTTTAAGATGTTAATATATTAGCTGACATTTTTGGTTAATTAATTTAATTTATAAATAGAAAATTTCTTAGGGAGTTAAAATGATAAAAGTTCATGGATTAAGTTTAAGCAATCACTCTTCAATGATAAAATTTGCTTTAAAAGAAAAAAAAATTGATTTTGAATGGGTAGAAACCCTTCCATACAGCATGTCCAAGGATGAGTCTATTCTTGAAAAGTCTGCTATAGGAGCAGTACCTATTATAGAATATCAAGGAGAATATATATCTGAAACCCTTGCTATTTTCTCTTTTCTAGAGAAAAATTTTCCAGATATAAAATTATTCTCTGATGACCCTTTGGAGTTTGCTAAAACAATAGAGATAATCAACATATGTCAATTTTATATAGAACTACAAGCAAGAAACTTTTATCCTTTTATTTTTTTTGGAGGCAAAAGGCCAGAAGGTAATATAGATGCAATTAAAGATAAAATTCATATGGGTCTTAAATCTTTAGAAAAAAAAGCATCTTTTAACCCTTACATGATTAATAGCTTTTCTTATGCTGATATTTATGCTTCGTTTAGTATTTCTACAACCATACCAGTATGCAAACAAATTTATGATTGGGATATTTCACAAGAGTTTAAAAAGATTAATGATTGTTTGAATATAATTAACTCTAGAGATGTAGCAAAAAATGTCTATGATGATGTGTCTAAGGCAATGGAAAAATTAAATAATAATGCTTAAATATACTTTATGAATTTTTCTTATAGCTAAATTAATATTATTTAATTTAAAAATATAAGTTAAGTAAATGTATTAAGGTGAAAATTATACTTGATTGGTTGTAAAATACTTTCACTTTGAATATAACTAACTAAAGAATTATTGGCTATATAGTTTTAAGCGACTAATCTATTTTTATAGTATCTGCATAATCTAAACGCATTAAAACAGATCTTCCATTTATAGCCTCCTCTGGTGTACGGTGTAAAATTCCTTTTTCACCACCACAAGACTTTTGTCCCTTAAATATTGCTACATGCCAAGGGTCTATAAATTTTCTTTCTTTCTGATTTATAATAATTTTTTCATTTTTTTTACCACTATAATATGCTGAATAATCACAAGCATAACTAGGAAACCATTCTGTCCCCTTTCCATGATATGTGACTAGCAACCTTATAGGTACATTATCAATATGAAATCTTTTACAGCCTCTTGATGTTTCAAGAGTATAGTTTAAAAAATTCTCCCTTATTGTAATACAAAAAAGATTAATTATTTTTTCCATATCTTTAAGCCAAATATTATAGAACTTATTTGCTTGTACTNTTTTTGATAAGTTTTTATCTAATACTCTTTTGATATCTTGCAAAATAGTTTTTTTAGCTACTATTTTATTCAAATTAAAAGGCTCTTCCAAAAGTTCCTGAAAGAATGCATCAGCATCGTCAGGTTTATCTCTTTCTACAATACTTAGGTATGAGTTATCCTGGCTAAAGTGAATTAGACTATCTAAATTAATTTTTTTTACTAATGACATTTGCATCTAGGTAAATATAAAGAATTTATTGCTAATATGCAATACTATTGCATTAGATTATTATTNTTTCTTTTAGTTCATNAAAGAATTGCTTATAAAAGAGTATAAATATTAAATATCTTCNAAATTTCCGTGTCTTCCGTGACCTTTTGAGAACCTTCCTGCACCTTTAATTCCTTCCTTAGATAGGATGTTATTATTTATACTATTGTTCCACTCATATAATAAGCCTTCTTTAATACTNAGATTAGATTGCTTTAAGGTAGAATTTCTATCTGCTCTAACACATTCTTGAGGAAATTTAGCTATAGTTTTAGCTATTTCTTCAGCCTTGTTTCTGCTGTTTCCATCGTCAACTACATATTCACAGAGTCCTATTCTTAAACATTCATCAGAAGATACTTTTCTTCCAGTTAAAATTATTTCTAGAGCTCGCCCTTGCCCTACAATCTTTGGTAGTCTTACTGTTCCTCCATCTAGAAGAGGTATTCCCCATCTTCTACAATAAACTCCTAAATAAGAAGACCTTTCCATTACCCTAAAATCACACCAAAGAGCTAACTCCATACCTCCTGCTACTGCAGGACCAGCAATAGCACCAATAACTGGCTTTGATAATTCTAATCTGCTTGGACCCATAGGTCCTCTAGGAATATCACTACCATTTTCACTATTATTTCTATTTTTAGATATATTTAAAGACGCTAGAGGTGTTGAACCTTTTAGTGATGCAGCATACTTTAAGTCCCATCCTGCACAGAATGAACCTCCTTCTCCCCAAAAAACTGCCACAGAAGCATCTTTATTATTTTCAAATTCAATAAATGCTTCGTATAATGAATCTGCACTTTCTGGATCCATTGCATTCCTTGCTTCAGGTCTGGAATGAATAATTGTCCAAACATTTTCTTTTCTTTCAATTTTAACAGTCATTTTAAAGTCTCCTTGGAAGTTTATGATATAGATTATTAAAACTAGAGTATAAAGAAAAGGAAACTAAGTAAAAGTTAATTGAATACAAAGAAATAAGAAAAATAAATTAACAGTTATAAAATAGCTTTAAATTATACCTAAAAGCATCAGTAATCTGTCTTATCCTATAAGTATAAAAAATTTAATTCTTATTTAATTCTTGATATATTTCATTATCAATTTCACATACACCTTTTCCAAAAATTATTTCATCGAATATATTTAAAGCATAAGTACATGTATTTCCAACAAGATTTTTATAAATGCCTGTACCATCAATTAGTTCAAATTTTCCTGTGCCTTTAGCTGCGTATCTATCATTTCCTAAAACTCTAGACCACAAATATTCATTATCAGAAATTTTATATTTGCAGATGCTTTTCAAGTTTATTAGATTACCCTCTTTCAGCATTCTGTCTCCTGAACAATTTTTTATTGCGTAAACACCTGTGCTAAATGTTACACCACCCTTTACACTAAAAGTTTGATATTTACTACCGTCACTAAATAATGTTTCTGTGTTAATTTCTAAAGACAACATTTCATCAAAATAAATTTTTTTAGAAAATACTAAATTTGAGTAAATTATAAAAAAAATTATTAAAATATACTTCAATGTTTTATTTAATTATTTATTATGTACAAATCGTAGTAAGCTCTTCCTAGAGGCTCTTCAATTGTTGACCCCCTGAGTTCTAATCCTTTGCCAATAAAAATATAATTATTTATCCAATCATATTTTTTGCTTTTAGTTTTCATTTTAAACTCTGCGTTCCATACCTTTAGTCCGTTATCAGGAGCTGAAATATCAGAACCATCCATAATTTTTGTATTCCAAGTTTCATCGGTCGTCACTTTTACATTATATTCCAGAAATACTACTGAGTTATCATCCATAGTAATATGGCATTCAATTTCAAACACCATTCTGGTTTCATCCAAAAAAATAGCGTCTTCAACACAAATATTTATTTTACCAGATCCATTTTTTAAAGTTATTTTTCCCCCCGGAAAATATGTGCTATAACTAGAATTTGAAGTCATTCCAAAGGTAGAACCATCCAGTTGAAGATCCCAAGAACCAACTTTTTCATATTTTAATTTAGCAAATATAGGAAAACAATAAAGTGTTAATGAAAACAGAATAACAAGTATTCTCATAGAATATGTCCTTTCTTAAATAACATTATAACTTTTGCATTTATAACTATATTTTCTTTATCAATAAATGAAAGAGATTAAAACATTAATAATATAAAGCAGTAAAATGTAGTATTCAATCTATTTATTAATCATGAATATGAAAAAAAGTAATAAAAATAGACTGTTTAATTATTTTTTTTGCGTGGTCTCTTTAATATTCTTCATTTCTTTTAAGGCAGCATCATTTATTTTACATTTCATTTTAGAAAAGAAAGTATTTTGAAAATATTTTATCCCATATACACATTTAGAATTCAAGAGATCCTCAAATGGACTGTTAGCAGAAATTACAATAGCTTCACCAACACCTGTCCCCTTTCCTCCTTGCTTTCTTTGGCCTTCCATAAAGTAAGATTTGTTGTTTTGTAAAGTAAATTTATTACTAAAATCAACTTTATATATATTACCTTGTTTCATTATAACGGTTACAAATGAGTCAAAATCTCCATAGTTTCCAAAATTATCAGTAAAAGCACCATCTAATTTTATAGCTCTAAAAAAGTAGTCATCAGAGTAATTATGTTCAGTAATTACAGTTTGCTTTCCACTTACATCCATTACAAATTCATTACTACAAAGATTGGAATGAATATAGAAAAGTATGTTAAAAAGTAAAAAATATTTCACAAAAACAGCTTACAATATATTTATTTAAATTAAACAAATTAATATTTATTTAAAAGTCATTATCTTAACATACTGATTTTGCTTATTTTATTCAACTTTAATTAAGAAGTTTAAGCTCAAGTAAGATTTATTATTATATAACTATAATTTTAAAGTAATACTATTTATTAGATAAATTGCTTAAGATTTTTTTTTGCTTTTCCGTTATTTTACATTTTTGTAAGAAAAAAGCATAATCATTAAAAAATTTTACTGCATAATTACACGACATTCCGATTAAAGCCTTTAAAGAGCCAGTAGCTCCAATTACCTCTGTGCTTCCTACTCCTGTATTCTGTTCTTGTTGCGTACGAACTCCTCTACCATAAATAACTTCATTATTTTGATAGGTAGTTTTTCCAAAACCTTCTAGTCTTACAACTTCGTTATTTTTTAATATTACCGATGCGTTATTATCGAAATAACCATAATTACCTAAATTATCGGTAAAAGTTCCATCTAGAACAAAATTTATAAATTTTTCTGTCTTAGATATTTCATAAGATGAAATTGTATTTCTTTTGCCATTAGTAGTTCTTATATATTCAAAACTAAAAACAGAGTTTGTAATAAAAAAAAATAAGACAGCTAAATTTTTCATAATTAATGTATAAATAATTTTTTAAGAAGAGTGCTAGGCTGTATAGTTGCCTAGCACCAACTTTTTAAATGGTTACTTAATTTTTATAATTCTTGATTTCTTATGTTCAGGAATAACCCTTTCTAAAGAAACAATTAATAAACCATTTTTCAATTCAGCACCATTGACTTTGACATCATCTGCTATTGTGAAATGTCTCTCAAAATATCGCTTTGCAATACCTCTATGAAGAACTTCAACTTTATCTTCTTCATTTTTTTTCACAGACTTAATTGAAAGTGTATTATCTTTCCCCTCTACATCAATATCATCCTTACTATATCCTGCCAAAGCTACTTGAATATCGTATTTATTATCACTTTGTTTTATAATGTCGTAAGGCGGATAATTAGTATGCAAACCTGGACTTTCAAACATATCATTGAAATGATCAAAAATATTATCATAGCCAATCGTATGTGGTCTGAGTTGATTAAAAATAGTTAATGCGTTTGTCATTTAAACCTCCTTGTTT
>PBGQ01000045.1 GCA_002720125.1 Rickettsiales bacterium
TGCAAAAATATCATATGCTTCTCTATAGTTAATAGTTATCCAGTAAGAATAGAGTTTAGCTGCAGCATAAGGACTTCGAGGTTGGAATATAGTATTTTCATTTTGTGGTGGAGAAGATTTCCCAAACATCTCTGAAGTGGATGCTTGATAAAATCTTATATTTTTTTCCATATTGAGTGTCCTAATAGCTTCTAAAAGTCTTATTGTACCTAATGCATCGGAATTAGCTGTATATTCAGGAGTCTCAAAACTAACTTTTACATGACTTTGTGCTCCAAGATTATAAATTTCAGAAGGTTTAACTTTTTGAATTATTCTTATTAGGTTTGAAGCATCAGTTAAATCTCCAAAGTGTAAATGAAAATTTGGTTTCTCATGAGGATCGGCATAGATATTTTCTAATCTACCAGTGTTAAAGGATGAAGACCTTCTCTTTATACCATGTACTTCATAGCCTTTCTTTAATAAAAATTCAGATAAGTATGCGCCATCTTGTCCAGTGACGCCTGTAATAAGAGCAATTTTGTTATTCACAACTTCCAATCCATCAAAAATTACTTTAAACTCAACAACATGTTATTACTATATATCATATAATAATTTATGACAGCAAAATGATAAAAACTTATAATTTCAATAGTATAAATTTTTTCATCAGTGGATTCTTCGCAATAATTTCAACTTGGATATTACTAGGGGCAACTCCTTATTTAAGGCTAGGAGGTATGTTTATACAAGTAGAAACACAAATAATTTATTTACATAGTCTTTGCGCAGCAATGATGCTTTATAAAATATTTGAAAATATAATTTTAACAAAAAAAAGGAAAAATATAGTACCTGATAACTTATTAACCTTACTACCTTTAGGGTTAGCAACTTCTAGTTTATTTTTAAGTCTGTTAAAGGGCAGTTTCTACAAAGACCTTTTGGGAACTCCACAACTAGGCCAGGGAACCCTATGGTATTTTGATTTGTATGTAATGATTTTGGTGTTTTCATCATTTTTGACACATAGAAGAGCAAGAATTATAATGTTAATAAATTTAGTTATATTAACCACTTTAGCTACTGTTTTTACTATAAAACCATTTTTTATGGGAATAAATGTTAGTTTTTATAACTTTACTGACTATCTTTGTTTCTATGGATCGCTTTGTTTTATTATATTTACTACCTTAACAAAGAACAAAATTCTACTAATCTCTGGATATATAATTTTAGGACTTTATTTGTTACCATTAAAGAATAACGCTGCTTACTTTCTATGGATAATTGTTTTTTTAGCAGTTTTCATTTATTATCTGCTTGATCAAATAAAATTTAAAGTAGTAGAAAAATTTAAAGATCTTCTTTATTCTAATATAGCTTTAACTGCGTATATTTTTGTTGCTTCAACTCTAATTTTATTAAGTTCAATAATATTTTGGTCTGGAGAATATGGGATCCCAGAAAAAATAACAAAATCAGTATTTTCTTCATTGGTGGTAAGAGGAAAGATAGCTGAAATAAGTTTACTAAGCATGTTTGATTTTAAAAATTTTTTTCTTGGAAATGGCTGGGGTGAGGTGCCGCAAATATTGTTAGCAAATATGAGTGCCTGGCATTATGACCAACTAACATTAGGTTACAATCTGCACTTTCATACACATAATGAGCTTTTTGAGCACCTTGTTAGCATAGGAATTATAGGGTTTTTATTATTTGTTTTCCAGATCTTCTACATATTCAAATATTCAGAAAGTAAGGAGATATTTACAAAGATGTCTTGGTTTTTCTTTTTTTCATTGACTTGCTTTTGGTTTATTTTTTCAGGAACATTGCCTTTGATTGCCGTTTCTATTGCCTGCTTATGGGAAAAAGCAACAATTAATAAACCAAAAAACCTTTATTATGAAAAATTAGTAGAGTTAAAAAGAAAATTTCAAAACTTACTTCATGTTGGCATTTTATTTCTAATGATCTTAGGTACGAAAGCAACTTATGACACTATAAAAATGCATGACAAACTCAGTCAGGCAAATTTACTATCGCACGTAGAGACTTATAAAATAAGTAGCGATAAAAAGGAAAAATATCATTGTAAAAATTATTTTAAAGATTTTGATAGAGGCGGTTACATGATTCCCCCTATGATCGATAATTACACAAACTATCTTATAAAAATCGAAAAAAACGAAATTAATAATAATAGTGCCGCTATATTAAAACTTTTGTTTTGCATAGCTGAAGAAATTATTGCTTCAGATAAAGCTAGCTTGGATTTAATTAGTTCAGTTATGCAGGCAGAAAGTAGACTGTATTTTAGTGAATATGAATCTTTAAAAGAATTAATCTACTCAAAAAAAGATATATCTATGTGGATGAATAGAGTTTATAAAATAGCAGATTTAGCACCAAAAAGAGGTGACCTTCTAATTCCTTCAATGGCATATTTTATAGAAAATGGAAATGCAGAGGAGATAATAGAATTATGCAAAAACAAAAAAGTTGAGGGAATCAAAGCTTATTGTGAGTTAGTTTTTGCTTTTAATATTTTAAAGGATGATACATTATCACAAAGGCAACTAAACGTGGCCTTAGAACACTTAAAAAAGGCAGTAGAAGATGGCATTTTGAGAGAGAAAATATACGGTTGGTGGTATAATGCTTTTAAAGTAGGCAAATTACAAGGTTATAGTAAAGAGGGTATACCATTATCTCCAGATATTTTATTTCATGTTTCACATGAGGAGGCTATTAATATATTAAAAATATTAAGTGACTACAAACCAATCCAATAGCTATTGTGATATTAATATCACACAAAGTTTTTTTTTTCTTTCTACTCATTATATTCTTTAAATTGAAGTTTTTATTATGTATATTTATTTATTATTAATATTAATAAATTTTTAGGAGACGATTGATGAAATTTTTTACAAAACTATGTGGAATATTGTCGTTGTCTGTAATTTTATTTTCAACTGCATACATTAAAGAAGGTAAAGCGTATCTTACTAGTGTTTATGGTTTCAGTTGTACAAGTAATAGTTATGGTACACAACACGGTAATATTTACATTTCAGTATATAACTTTGGGGGAACATTACCTAGAGAAGGTATTGGTCAGGGTTCTTATTCTGGAATAAATTGTGTCTATTCAGGAGCTGGTAGGACTAACAGTTCAGCTATAGTTTCTGGTGATGTTGCTAGGGTAGCTGCTAACGCCATTGTTGGTTCTGTCACTAGTAGAATTATGACAGCTATGACTCAGAGTGAAGATACTGCTGCTAATATGTCATATTCCGCAAATGGTAATGGCGTAGGCATGGCCGCTAATGGTTTAATAGGTGGATTAAGTCTATGGACAAATTATACAGACACAGATTTTGATAACGATCAAACATTCACTGCTTTCAGATTTAATTCTAATGCATACACTGGAGACGCGAGTGCTCTCACTGTTGGTATAGATAAGAGAATAGGTAATTTTCTTGTTGGTATATCATCAACTAATTTTGATACTGATTTAAACACTTCTGTAAACTCTGGTACTTATAAAGCTGACGGTAGTACTTATGGAGTTTATATTGGTTTAAATACTGGTGTCTTAAATATTAGCGCAGGTGTTGGAACTGGTGATTATGATGTTGATACAACCAGAGTAGACTTGGGAACTGGCAATACAACTATAACAGGAACGGCTACTGCCGATGTTGACTATCATCATATTTCAGCGTCCGCAACACTTTCTAGAGGTAAATTCAGTATAGCGCCAAGAGTAGCTTACAGAAGTCTAGATTTGGATACGCCATCTTTTACAGATGTAGTACCTAATGATGCTAATACTGGTTCAGTGGGAGGCGATGCTGGAGCCACGTCTGCATCTGATAATACAACTGCCAATGAAACAGTTGCAGCCCTCTCGGCTTCTACTGAAATGACAGAAGTTGGATTGAGTATTGCTGCTAATCTTGGTTTTATAACGCCTTTCGTGGATTACGCCTATGTTGATGAAACAACTACAAGCGCCACGTATAGGTCATCGTTAACTACCAAGGATACTGCAGGTACAGATCAGGCAGCATCTAATGCTGATGGATACACATCTTTTGGAGGCGGTATCATGATTAATCTTAGAAATAGACTAACAGGTACTATTTCTTATTATGATGTAACCGATAGAGATGATTATAATGAAGACACAACCTCATTTACACTGAGATTGCAGTTCTAATTTATAAAAAGACTTGTATCTTCTAAATACAAACCCTCCCTACTTTAGTAGGGGGGGATTTTTTTTTAATCCTTTGATTTAAATCTTGTTTTTTGAATAATTATTACAGTTATTACAGGCACTAAAAAAGTGATTAAAGTTACTGAAACTAGTAACTCGTCTAAATTTGAATAATCAGACTTATTTATTACCTCATTTGTTTTGAGATTTTTGACTTCTCTTTTGATTTCAAAGATTTGATTGAGATATTTGGTAAAAAGCTCTTTCGCTGATAGTGATAGATTTGTAAAAGATGCAAAAACAGCAAAAAAAGTAGCTTTATAACGCATTGGAGCATTTCTGGCTATCCAGGCCAGCAGTGGTATCATTGCTATTTGAGATATAGGTGACTCTACTGCCGTATTTATTAGAGCTATAAATCTGGCATCTACTATGCCATTAGTAATTTGGCTAGTGTAATTGTGTAGACCGTAATACATAAAAATACTAGGAAGATATAAAAGAGAGGATATAATTGATAAAAATAAAAATAATTTTGCAATTGAGCTTTTAATCATAGTATTCTTAAAAAGTAGCATTCCAACTAAAGTTAACAATGCTGCAGTTAGAGATAAGGAAGCAAGGAAAGCTTGATCAAATTTTAATACATCTATCTCAAACCAATTAATACCAGGTCCTGGTGTTGGCATAGCTCTGTATATGAATATTATAAAGGCAGTACCCACAATGCTATATTTTTCTTTTTTACTTAAGGTTTTAGTTAAAAAGTACATTAAAATGGCAATTAAGAGGAGGGAAGTACAAAGTACAATTTCTTGCGCAAACTTAACTTTTAACCCACCTAAAATAATAGCAATAGATACAAAAACTAGACTTCCAAAAAATATTTTATAATCTAAGCTATTAAATTTTTTATTATCTATAAAAATTCTCGAACCTTTACCAAGTATGGAAGAAATAACTACTCCTGAAATAGATAGCAAAGGTATAGTAAGTGATAAAAGATAGATGTTAGAATATGCTTGTAAAACTACAATCTCATCTTCTATGCTTACTCCTCGAAAAATTAAAACGTTTATCAGAGATACTAAAAGAGAACCTAGAATAATAGCAAACCTTCCATACATTTGTATTAGAGTATGTTCTTTTTTAAAATCAAAGTTATTTTTATTTTTTGATATTTTACTATAGTTTGACTCAACTGCTTCAACTGTCATGGCATCCGCAATTACATCCTGAATAACGTATCCAATTGGAGTTAATAAGGCACTTAAAATAAACCAACTTTCAGCTTTAAGGTATTTTTCCATAAAAGTTCTATCCGTTAATAGAAAATACATGATAAGAAGGCTAAGGAAAATTACAGAAGCCCCCAAATAAACTAATAAATTTTTATGCTTCCAACACTTATCTACTATAAAACCAACTGGCATTTTTAAGGCCCATGGTATACCTGCCCAAAAGCCTATAGATGCTATAAAAGCTGCAGATAAGTTTAGATAATCTTTTAAAAAGAACATACCCACAATGTTGGTTAAGCCTGATACACCCGCTGAAGCATAAATCAGAAGTGGAGGTATATATGTCCATTTCAAAATTCCCATGGCTTTTTATATTTACCTACTGTATTTATCTTCAAATCTTATTATATCATCTTCTCTTAAATAAGTTCCTGTTTGCACTTCAATAATTATAAGGTCCTTATTAGATACGTTTTCTATTCTGTGTAATTGACCTTTTTTTATAAAAGTAGATTCATTAGTAGATAATATGAAAGTCTTTTTTCCTTTGGTTATTTTCGCTTGGCCTTCAACTACGACCCAATGCTCGGATCTTTTTAGATGCTTTTGTAGAGATATCTTTTCTCCAGGGAGGATATGTAATTTTTTTACTTTATATGACTTTTCCGATTTTATATTTTGGAAACTTCCCCACGGCCTATTTTCATCGCTGTCATTGAAAACCTCTTCTCTTTTTCTTTTTCTAAGTTTTTCAACTATTTTTCTTAAATTTTTAGCCGATCCTTTTTTGGAAACTAAAATAGCATTTTTTGTATTTATTATAATCAAGTCTTCTACACCCGAGGTTACCATAAGTTTTTCATCTGAATAGGTCATATTATTTTTACTATCAACTGAAAATATATCTCCAAATTTATTTTTAATTTTTGATAAGGACTCAAAAGTTCCTAAATCACTCCACAGTGTATTAATAGGAACAATAACTTTATCAAAATTTTTTTCCATAATTGCATAATCAAAAGAGATAGATTTAATTTTTTTCCAAGGGGAGTTGTTCAGCAATATGAACTCTTTATCTTTTTTTGCCTTTTTACATGAATCAACAGATAAATTATAAAGTTCTTTAGCATGCTTTAGAAATAGTTCTTTGAGAACGCTATTTTTAACTACAGTTATACCGGTATTCCAAAAAGCATCCTCTAATAACAACTTTTTTGCTTTTTTTATATTTGGTTTTTCTATAAATTTTTTAATTTTATATCCATCATCAACTTTTTTTTTCTTATCTGCTAATATGTAACCAAAATTTGTATTAGCACTATCGCATATTGCTCCTACAGAAACTAGGTGGCCTTTCTCCGCTAGTTTTGATGCTTTGATAATAGTTGCATTAAATTCTTTTTTACTCTTAATATAGTGGTCAGAAGGAAGAATACATAATACAGCATCAGACTCTGAAAAAAAAGAGGCTACAGCGCATGCTGGAGCTGTATTTTTTTGTGAACTTTCAAGTATTAGTTTATCAGTATTAATCTTATATTCCTTTATATACTTTAATACTTCAAACCTGTGTTCTTTATTAGCTATAATAATAGGGCTTGAAAAAATATCATTTTTAACTCTATCAAGAGTATCTAAAAAAAGAGACTTTTTATTTTTAAATATATCTATAAATTGTTTTGCCTTATTTATCCTAGATAATGGCCATAATCTAACACCTGAACCACCGGATAGTATTACAGGCTTAATTTGCATCTTTATTAAATGCTATATAATTTAAAACATTAATTAGGTCGTTATCTTTTTTTATTCCTTTATAAGACATTTTTGTACCAGGAGCCCATTCTTTTGGATTTTTAAGAAAGTAATATAAATTTACCAAATTCCAATCGCCGTCCATTTGTTTAAATGTTTTAGAATACTTGTATCCTTCTATAGTTCCTATTCTTCTGTCAATTAACAAAGCAAGAGAAGGTCCTATTTTATTTTTATGAGGTAATTTGAATTCATGACAGGCACTACAGTTTTTAGTAATAAACTTTTTTCCAGAGTCCTTGTCTGACCTAGAAATTAAGTCAGCTAATGCAGAATTACTAATTTCCTTTTTTTCACTTTTTTCTTTTTCCTTTTCTATTTCTACTATCTCACTTTCGACTGTGTAGGAAACAACTTTTCCAGACTCGTAAGGATTATAAATTAATTCACTAATAAAGCCAGCTAGCAGGAAAAATAAGATTGCCGTGAGTATAGCGCACAATAACTTATTGATTTCAGATGACATTATATTACTCTATTCTAATTATTATATTATTATTATATTTCTTTTATATTTAAGTAAAGTTATAAAATAGCACAAATATGTCCAATACTTTAATAGTTATACCAGTCAGAATGGCATCCAAAAGGTTTCCCGGAAAGCCACTTGTCTTAATTGAAGAAAAGACAATGCTAGAACATGTTGTAGATCGTGCTATAGAGTCAAAAGTAGGAGATGTACTGGTTGCATGTTGTGACAAAGAAATAAAAAATCTTATGGAAAAAAGAAAAATTAAGTATGTTATGACTAATAAAAAACTTATTAGCGGTACAGATAGAGTTTTTTCTGCTTACAATTCATTCAAAAATAAAAAGAAATATGAAAATATTATTAATTTACAAGGAGATGTTCCTTTTATAAACTGCAATCATATTAGTAAATTGCATAGTCTAATAAAAGGGGAATTGATGGAAATAGCAACTCTTGTTTCAGAAATCAAAAGTAAAAAAAAAATAAGCGATGTAAATATCGTTAAAACAATAATTTCAAAACATAAAAAAAAATATTATAAAGCTTTATACTTTTCAAGATTACCAGTTCCATTTAACTCTAATAAATATTATGAACATGTTGGTATATATGCCTATACTATTAAAGCTTTAAAAAAATTTGTTAGTTTAGGGAGAAGCAATTTAGAAGAACAAGAAAATCTAGAACAACTAAGAGCTTTAGATAATAATATGGATATAATTGTGGCTAAGATTAAAAAAGCACCAATAAGCATAGATACACCCGAGGATTTAATCTTACTAAATAAGTCTAGAGATAAAAAATGAAAAAGAAAATTGCTTATCAAGGAAGACCAGGGGCATATTCGCATTTAGCTTGCAAAGAAGCTTTTCCTGACTCACTTCCTATTTCTTGCGAGACCTTTGAAGAAGTTTTTGAAAAAACAGAGCAAAAAGAGTCGGATTTAGCATTTATTCCTATTGAAAACTCACAAGCAGGCAGAGTGGCTGATATTCATAATCTACTTCCCAAGTCAAATCTTTTAATAGCTGGAGAGCATTTTCATAAAATAAAACATCAACTTTTAGGGTTGCCAGGAAGTCAAATAGAAAAAATAAAGTCTGCAGAAAGTCACTTTCATGCATTAGCTCAATGCAGAGACTTTTTGACAAATAATAATATAAGGCCAGTTTTATCATCAGATACAGCAGGAGCCGCTGAAGAAATTTCTAAATCCTCTGACCTCACAAGAGCTGCTATAGCATCTGAACTGGCAGCGGATATTTATGGATTAAAAATTATAAAAAAAAATATTGAGGACGCACATCATAATACTACAAGATTTTTATTAATGAAGGATACGATTGATATCTCTCAAAGAGAAGATAAAAAGTACATTACTAGCTTTCTATTTAAATTGAGAAATATTTCATCAGCGCTTTATAAGGCATTGGGTGGTTTCTCAAGCAATAAAGTAAATATGCTAAAAATAGAAAGTTATATGTTAGATGGATCTTTTACGGCCACACAGTTTTATATTGATATAGAAGGTCATCCAGAAGATGATAATGTTAAATCCGCGATAGAAGAACTTGGCTTTTTTTCTAAAGAAGTAAAAATTCTTGGTTCTTATCCAGCTAATAAATTTAGGAATCTTTAGCATTTTTTTTTCCCATAGATAGATTAAATTTCTAGCTATAGAATATTTAGCTGGAAGAATAAGTTTTTTATCATTTACAAAAGAAATAAGCTCATTGTATGAGAACCATCTAGCGTCTTCTATTTCTTGCTTGTTAACTATTAAATCCGGTCTTTTAGCTTCCGCTTCAAAACCTAGCATCAAATTATTTTGAAATGGCCATGATTGTGAAAATACATAATTAATTTTTTTTATACGAATTCCTGTTTCTTCAAAAGTTTCTCTTTCTACTGCTTCCTCGGCACTCTCATTAAGTTCACAGAAACCAGCTAGACAAGAGTAAAGATTTTCTTTCCAATTACTATTTCTAGCAAGAAGAATTTTTTGTTTATAGGTAATATTCATAATAACAGTAGGATTGATTCTTGGAAAATGTCTAGTTTTACAATCATCTTTTTGACAAATTAGAGTATTTTCCGAAGTAAAAAAAATATTTTTACTTCCGCATTTTCCACAGAAGATATTATTTTTTTTCCACTGTATTAATTGATAGCCAGAGGCTATTATTGCTGCAAGATTATTATCCAGTGAGAATAATGCATTTCTTATATTTACAAATACTATAGAATAAAATATTTTCGCATCTCTAAGTCTTTCAAATGATAGGTCACAGGACACATATACTTCTTTTTCTTTTCTAGCTACTAAAGATAATTCTTTCTTTATAAGAAAATTTGATGTTAAATTATCTGTTTCATAAAATAATATATTATTATTCTTAAAAACAATTTCATCTTTTACAATAAAAAAAACTTTAAATTTAACTTTCTTTTTGGGGTTATTTAGAGAAATTTTTTTTGTATCAGATAGTCTTAAATTTTTTTTTAGAGAGAAATAGTTTAGATACTTCATTAAATTTAAATACTTTCTTGTTCAAAATATTAACTTACATGATATTATTAATATTGGAAGATCTTCTTGGATGCACTATATACGAATCCAGTCAGGTCTGAAAAGAAGCAGCTGTAGTATGGACGTGTAGGTTAAGAGATCTTCCAAAGGTATATTATGAATGATTATAGAATTTTATCTAGGAAGTACAGACCTAAAAGGCTAAATGAGGTCGTAGGCCAAGAATTCTCTATAAAAGCATTATCTAACGCTTTTAAGAGAAACAAACTAGCCCATGCATTTATTCTTACAGGTATTAGAGGGGTTGGTAAAACAACAATAGCTAGAATAATAGCCATGGGATTAAATTGTCTTAAGGAAGGTAAACCTGTGGCAAACCCGTGCAATAAGTGCAAAAATTGTAGAGACATTTTAGATGACAGATTTGAAGAGGTTTTAGAAATTGATGCTGCCTCTCACACAGGGGTAGAGGACGTAAGAGAAATAATAAGCTACATTAAGTACAGACCAACTAAAGGTACATTTAAAGTATATATAATTGACGAAGTACATATGTTGTCAAATTCAGCCTTTAATGCTTTACTTAAAACAATTGAAGAACCGCCAGAATATGTAAAGTTTATTTTTTGTACAACTGAAGTAAAAAAAATTCCCATTACTATAATATCTAGATGTCAAAGGTATGATCTCAATAGAGTAGAAAGATTTATTATTGAAGATTATATAAATAGTCTGGCAAAAAAAGAGAACATTAAAATTACTGAACAGGCTATTAAACTTATATCTTTGTATTCTGAAGGTTCTGTAAGAGATAGCCTATCGATATTAGATCAGGCTTTATTGACTATTGAAGGAAATAGTATAGACATCGATAACATAAATAAAACGCTTGGACTTTCAGGGCAAGAGATGATACAGGATCTGTTTCTTTATATAATTGTTGGAAAAACAAAAGAAGCTTTAGATATATTATCAAAAGCATACGAAAAAGGAGGTAATCCAAAAACTATTTGTGATGATTTGTTGAGAATAAACTATCACTTAATTTATACATTGGCGAATAATGAAAATAAAAATGCATACGATATTTATGATAAGGAGAAGATTGACATTATATTGCAAAAATCCTCAATTCCTTTACTTAATCAGACTTGGCAAATGCTCATCAAAGGTAAAGAAGAAATAGAAAAACTACCCCAGCAAATAGAAGCATTAGAGATAGTTGTAATTAGAATGAGTTTTGCTTCTCAATTGCCCCAGGTTGAAGAGATAATAGCTGAAATAAAAAAAAATAAAAATGATGAATTAAAAGAAAATATAGATAATATTGATTTAGGCAATGATGTTAAAAAAATATTGGAGATTTTTCCAGAGAGTAGAATCTTAAAAGATAATAACAAATAAGGAGATAATAATGAAAAATATGGGAGGATTATTACAGCAAGCCCAGCAAATGCAGAAGAAAATGATGGAAGTAGAAAAAAAACTTCAAGAAAGCGAAGTGGAAGGCACCGTAAGTGGGGGGCTAGTCAAAGTCACAATGAATGGAAAGGGTAATGTAAAAAGAATAAAAATAGATTCTTCTCTAAAAGAAGATATAGAAATAATTGAGGATCTTTTGTTGGCAGCCATTACTGAAGCAAAGAAAAATGCTGATATTTTGTCAGAAAATGAAATGAAAGCAGTAACAGGAGGAATGCCAATGCCTCCTGGATTAAAATTCTAAAATGAAAACTAACCAAATTGACTTGCTCATAAAGTTACTTTCTAGCCTACAAGGAATAGGACCTAGGTCCGCAAGAAGAATAGTATTACAATTAATTAAAAGAAAAAAAAATTTAATACTTCCAATTGCTAATGCGTTAATTGAAGTAGAGAAAAATATTAGAATTTGTGACACTTGTGGAAATTACGACTCTATTAGCCCTTGTCAGATTTGTATAGATCACGATAGAAATAAAGCAGTTATTTGTATTATAGAAGATGTTTCTGATTTGTGGGCCATTGAGAGAAGTAAGCTTTTTAAAGGTTTATATTTTGTTTTAGGCGGAACATTGAATGCAATAACCGGAGATACACCCGAAAAATTAAATTTTAAAAAATTATTTTCAAGATTAAAAGAAGAGAATATTGATGAAGTTATATTGGCTACTTCAGTTACTACTGGAGGTCAAACTACTGCTCACTATATTTTAAACTATATTAAAGGACTTGACCTGAAAGTTACTAGACTTGCTAGAGGACTACCAGCAGGAGGTGAGCTAGATTACATTGATGATGCAACTTTAGGGCAAGCCTTAAATGATAGAACTCCAGTATTACATAGAGAAAAAAATGACTAAACTAAAAATCATTATTGCACCTGATCAACGACTTAATACAATTTGCACAGAGGTAAAAAGAATTGAAAAAGGAACTCTTTTTTTTATAGAAAATATGGTTGATACTATGTATGAGAGTAATGGTATTGGATTAGCAGCACCTCAAGTGGGAACAATGGATAGAATTTTAGTTATGGATTGTAGCTATGATGAGAATAATAGGAAACTTAAAAAAATAATTAATCCAGAAGTTATTGAATATTCAGATGAGCTTAGTGAATATGAAGAAGGTTGTCTTTCCTTGCCTCAACAGTTTGCTAAAATAGAAAGGCCTAGTAAAGTGAAAGTAAGATACCTAGATATTAATGGGAAAAGAATTGAGGAAGAATTTGGAGGATTAGAGGCTACCTGTGTACAACACGAGATTGATCACTTGAATGGAAAATTATTTATAGATCATATAAGTAAACTTAGAAAAAAACTTATCTTAAAAAAGTTACAAAAGTATAAAAAAGCAAATAATCTCTAAATTTAATGTCAAAGAAATTAAAAATTATATATATGGGAGGCGGCCCATCCTATACTATAGAACCATTGAAGAGATTAATTGAAAGTCGACACGAAGTAATATGTATTTATGCTAAAAAACCAAAACCATCAGGGAGAGGAAGAAAGATAAAAAACTCTCCTTTGATAGACTTTGCAAAAAAATCTAATCTAAAGTATAGAGTACCAGAGAACTTTAAAGATAAAAAGGAGATAGACTTTTTAAAAAGATTTAAAGCAGATCTTTTTTTAGTTTTTTCTTACGGTATTATATTGCCAGAAAAAGTCTTAGATATACCAAAATACGGATGTATCAACATTCACGCTTCTATCTTGCCAAAATGGAGAGGACCGTCTCCAGTTCAGTATGCATTATTGAATAATGAGAAAAAAACAGGATTTACTTTTATGAAAATGAATATGGGTATAGATACGGGTGACATTCTCTATAGCAAAGAAATTCAAATAGCTAAAGAAGATAATACTGTGTCTCTGTTGAATAAAATTTCCTTACTATCTGGGGAATTTTTAATTGAAATTTTAGATTTGTATATAAATAAAAAAATTTTTCCAGTAGCACAAGATGAGTCAGAAGCAACATATAGTTATAAAATAAAGAAAGAAGATGCTTTTTTAAATTTTGCAGAGCCAGCTTTATCTGTATTTGGAAAAATAAGAGCATTTTATCCAAATCCTAGTGCAAAATGTACTATAAAGGGAGAAACTGTAAAAATAATTGATGCAGAGGTTATAAATAAAGTTAATAAGTTTAATGATATTGGAATAACTTTGGACAATCAATTACTTGTTTCTTGTAAAGTAGGAACTATAAGGTTAACTAAGATTCAAAGACAAGGAAAGAAGGCTATGGATGCAAAAGTTGCACTCAATGGTTGGAAGATAAAGGAAGGCACAATAATTAGTGGAAAATAATAAAAATAGGCTAACAAAAATAAATTGGATAGGAGCTTACACTCTTTTTTATAAAGAATGTAAAAGATTTTTAAAAGTTTATCAGCAAACAATTCTTGCGCCAGCGTTTACGTCATTATTATTCTTTTTTGTTATAAATACAGCTATAGAAGGAAGAACTGTTAATGATTATGATTATATGGATTTTCTTGCTCCAGGACTAATTATCATGACCATGATGCAAAATGCTTTTGCAAATACATCATCATCACTTCTTTCCTCTAAGATCGCGGGTAATATAGTTGATCTTCTTATGCCTCCATTTAGTATAAATGAGATTATTTTATCTTACACCTTAGCTGCTTTGGTAAGGGCTATTCTTGTAGGAATATTTACTTTTATTCTTATGAGTTTTTTTGTTGAATTTAAAATTGTAAGTTTATTAAATTTATTCTTTTTTTCTATTGTAGGTTCATTAGTCCTGGCTTTATTAGGTTTTTTAGCAGGTATTTGGGCAGAAAAATTTGATAATATGTCTGGAGTTACCAATTTCATTATTACACCCCTCACATTTCTATCTGGCACTTTCTATTCAATAGAAAAATTACCAACTCTATTTTATAATATTAGTTTATATAATCCCTTCTACTATATTATAGATGGCTTTAGAAATGCTTTGATTGATATAGGAAACCAATATTTGGTTTATGGTATTACTTACTTATCTATGCTAAGTATTATACTTTATGTTTTATGTTATTATATTTTAAAAAAAGGTTGGAGATTAAAACCTTAATAAAGTGTCTAATATGCCTGATTACATATTATCAACATACGCAAGAATTAATTTGGAGTTTTCTCATGGTAGAGGTTCCTGGCTCTATACTAAGGATAATAAGAAATATTTAGATTTTGCAGCAGGAATAGCTGTTAACTTATTGGGTCACGCTAATCCATTTCTAATTAAGGCTTTAACCGAGCAAGCTCATAAGGTTTGGCACACATCAAATCTTTATAAAATAAAGGAACAAGAAAAATTAGCGGGGATGCTATGTAAAAATTCATTTGCTAATAAAGTATTTTTTTGCAATTCAGGAGCTGAAGCTACTGACGGCTTAGTAAAAATAATTAGAAAATACCATTACTCTAGGGGCGACAAAAATAAAACAAAAATAATTGTTTTTGATAATGCCTTCCACGGGAGAACCTTAACAGGTATATTAGCCGGCTCTACTGAAAGCCATAGGGAAGGGTTTTTACCTTACAGTAAAACTAATGGAGGCTTCATTCGTGTAAAATTCCAAAGTATAAATGAAGTTAAGAAGGCTATTAATTCAAAAGTAGCTGGAATATTTATTGAGCCTATTCAAGGAGAAGGAGGTATAAATGTAGCTAATATAAAATTTTTAAGTCAATTAAGGAAAGTTTGTAACGAAAATAAAATATTATTAGGTTTTGATGAAGTTCAGTCTGGCATAGGGAGGACAGGAAAAATGTTTGCTTACCAGTGGAGCAAAATTAAACCAGATATTCTTACTTCTGCAAAGGGTTTAGGCGGAGGGTTCCCAATAGGAGCCATTTTATTGAGCAATAAAATTGCAAAAGCAATCAAGCCCGGAGCACACGGCTCAACCTTTGGGGGAAATCATTTAGCATGTGCTGTAGGACAATCAGTAATTAGCCAAATAGCTAAAAAGTCATTTTTGAAGAATGTTACACATAAAGGAGAATTACTTGCAAAAGGATTAGAGGAAATTAGAGTTGTTCATAATACAAAAATAAATTCAATTCACGGAAAAGGCTTGATGTTGGGAATGAATTGTAAAATATCAAACCTAAAATTAAATGAAGAAGTTAGACATAGAGGATTGCTGTTAGTCCCCGCAGCGAACAATATACTAAGGATTTTACCGCCTTTAAATGTTACTATAAAAGAAATAAAAAAAGCCTTAGAAATAATTAATAATAGTTTGAAAGAAATAAATTGAGTAGAAACTTTTTAAATTTATCAGATATAAAAAAAACTGAGTTAAAAAAAATTCTTAAAAGAGGTATTTTTTTAAAAAAAAATAGGAAAAAGAGAAAAAAAATAGAAACTTTAGATAATATTAATCTCGCTATGATATTTGAAAAACCCTCTACTAGAACAAGGGTTTCATTTGAATTAGCTATTAAAGAATTAGGTGGAAGGTCTATAATTTTAGACGAGACTAATATGCATATTTCAAGGGGCGAAACTATTGCGGATACCGCAAGAGTTTTATCAAGATATTGTCAAATTATGATGATAAGAACTACTGATCATAAAAAGCTATTAGAGTATCATCAAAACGCAAATTTACCTATAATTAATGGACTTAGTAATTTATCACATCCCTGTCAGATTCTGGCTGATTTAATGACTTTTGAAGAAAGAAAAGGAAATATAGAAAAGAAGACAATCACTTGGCTTGGAGATGTTAATAACGTATTATATTCTTGGATAGAAGCCTCTCTTATCTTTAACTTTAAATTAAACATCGGATGCCCACTTGGATCAAATATAACTAAAGACATAAAAAATTTAATGAATAAAAAAGTAAATAATATATTTATTTATAATGATCCTATTAAGGCTTCAATTGATACTGATTGTGTTGTAACTGATACATGGTTTTCAATGGGAAATAAAAGAAACAAGAAGAAGGCAGAAAAATTTTTTCCATTTCAGGTCAATAGTAAAATAATGAAAGTTACAAAAAAAAACTCAGTCTTCATGCATTGCTTGCCTGCATCCAGAGGTGATGAAGTTACTTCAGAGGTAATTGATAATAAAGAAATTTCTTTAGTATGGGATGAAGCAGAGAATAGACTGCATATTCAAAAAGCAATATTAGAATGGTGTATGAAAAAAATATGAGGAGAAAATATTTCTTTTTATTAATTTTTTTTTTATTTTCTGGCTGTTCACAAAATATAATAACTAATAAGGAAAAAGACTCGCCAATCAGTGGTGTTTTAAAACTTAATGTAGAAGAGTTAAATATAGTATTTGTAGAAAATGAACAAAAAAAAAACTAGTAATGAATTTCTGGACGAAAATATTTATCAAATAAAGAAAATTGCCATATCAAAGCTTAGACATTGGAGTTCTGTTCAATTTGCTGTCTTGGGTAAGAAAAATAAATCCACTCTTAGGATTATTATCCCAAATATAAAAGTTAAGGAAAAAGAGAAACCGAAGGGATTAAAAAAAATTTTGGCGAAAAAAAAAGAAACGTATCTTTTTAAGACTGACATTAATCTATTATTTATAACATCTGATGAAGTGAAAAAGAAATTAGATATTGTTGGAGAAATAGAAATTATTTTAAAAGATGAATATAGTATTAATCAAAGAAAAAATAAGATAGAAAAATCCTTGAATTCTATAATAAAAGCGATAAGTGAAGAGATTAATAATCAACTATCTAAAGATAATTATAGGTCACTGGTTTTGAGAAATTGATTCTTCTAGAAGTCTAATTACTTTTTCTTTTCCATAAATAAAAAAAAAATGAACCTAATCTAGGTCCATTTTCTGAACCAAATAATACTTTGTATAGAGTTTTAAACCAAGTTCTTAATTCTTCGGGATAGACTTTTTTTCCATTTTCATAAATTACTTTTTGGAAGTCTTCTGCTTCCATTTTCTTAGGTCCATCTTTTATGTCAGAAATTAGCTTTTTTAAAGCTTTTTTTTCTTTTTCATCAGGAATTTTTTTCTTAAGAGTTGGAAGTATAAAATCTTCAAAATAGGCAACAGCTAATTTAATCATATTTTTCATTAAATGCTCATTATCACTGTTTTCCTTTTCCTTAAGATACAGTTTTACAAACTTTAGAATAATGTTGTCGTCATTAGTATTTAAAGCAGTTACTAAATTTAGCAATGAAGAAAATTCTATAGGGTATACTTTTTTTGGAATCTTTCCTTGATGAATGTGCCATATTGGATTTTCAAAAATCTCAGCATCATCGCCAGAACTTATTTTGTCAAATAACTTTTTGTAATCATCCATACTACGTGGAATGCAATCAAAATAAAGTCTTTTTGCCCTTTTTGGATTTTGATACATGAAAAATGATAGACTGTCTCTAGTCCCATATTTAGTCCACTCTTCTATACTTAGCCCATTTCCTTTAGATTTAGAAATCTTTTCTCCTTTATCATCTAAGAATAATTCATAACTCATATTTTCTGGTACTTTATGAAAGATGAATTTTGCAATTTGTTTTGATAGTTCGAAAGAAGGTATTAGATCTTTCCCGTTCATTTCATAATCTATATCTAGAGCTGACCATCGCATAGCCCAATCTACTTTCCACTGTAATTTACAATTTCCTCCTGTTACCAGAGTCTCTATAAATTTATTATTTTCATTTTTATAAGCTATCAAACCATTTTTCTTGCTAATTATTTTGATTGGAACTTGCAATGTTTTTCCGCTATCTTTGCTGATTGGCAAAAATGGTGAATAACTATTTCTTCTTTCTTTTCTTAAAGTTGGCAAGACAACATTTATAATGCTTTCATAGTTATCAAGTACCTTCATTAAATATTTATCAAACTCACCAGATTTATATTTTGTAGTAGATGATATGAATTCATAATTAAAATCATATTCATTCAGGAAATCCTTAAGTAAGGAATTATTTCTATCTGCATAAGATGAATACCTTCCAGTAAAATCAGGAATAGAGCTAAGTGGATAGTCTACAAATTTCTCTAATTTCTCTGGGAAGGGATAGTCATCGGGAACCTTTTTAAGCGCATCCATATCATCTGAAAAAGTAATAAGCCTAGTTTCAATATCGTACATTTGATTAATAGCATTTTTAACCATATTTGTTCTTAACACTTCGGCAAATGTACCTATATGAGGAACACCTGACGGACCATAACCGGTTTCAAAATTAAGAGTACTTTTTTTATTAGTACTTATTGTCTTAATTAATTTCCTAGCTTCTATAAAAGGCCAGGCTGTTATTTTTTTATAATCTCCTGTATTCATATATACATAAAAGCTATTTAATCATCCTTTGATGACTTTGTGATTAAAGGTAGTTGCAATAATGCAAATAATATTGATAAAGGCATAATACCAAATACTTTAAATGATACCCAAAAATCAGTAGTTTGGGTTCTCCAAACAATTTCATTTAGAAGGGCTAAAAAAATAAAAAAACAAGACCACCTAATTGTTAGTTTTATCCAAACATCATCAGACAATTTGAAAGCAGTGCTCATAGCCATTTTAAGTAATAATTTATTAAACTTTAGACCTATGAGAAGTATGAATGCAAATACTATATTTATAATAGTAGGCTTCATTTTTATGAATCCGTCATCTTGAAAAAATAAAGTTAACCCACCAAAAAAAATTATGAATGTACCAGTTACTATGGGCATCCAGGGTATTTTTCTATCAATGGTCCAAGCTATGGGAATTGCTACAACAGAAGCTATCATAAAAAAAAGTGTAGCCTTGAATATACCATGATAGGAGTTAACTAAAAAAAAAACTACTAATGGTGTTACTTCAAAAAAAAGTTTAATATAAGCTTTCAAAAGGTACCTCCTATACTATTACCAAGCAATGCATCTACAAAGTCATGTGCATTAAAATTAATTAAATCCTCTTTTTTTTCTCCAATGCCTATTGCATATATCGGAATTTTATATTTTCTCATGACGCCTATCAAGGAACCCCCCTTGGCACTGCCGTCGAGTTTGGTCATAATTATACCATCCAAGCCTACATACTGATTAAAAGTTTCTATCTGGGTGTAGGTGTTTTGTCCAATAGTTGAGTCTAAGACCAACACCCTATCATGTGGAGCTTTTTCATCATTTTTTTCAAGTGTTCTTATGATTTTTTTTAATTCTTCCATCAACTCACTCTTATTGTGCAATCTTCCGGCAGTGTCAACAATTAAAAGTTCAGTTTTTTCATCCAAGGCTTTTTTATGTGCTTTAAATACTACAGATGAAGGATCTTCTAGATGGTTACCTTTTATAACCTCAACGCCTATTTTGCTTCCCCACTCATCCAATTGTTCTACAGCCGCTGCTCTAAATGTGTCTGCTGCAACAATCTGTACTTTTAAATTTTTTTCCTTTGCTTTATTTGCAATTTTGGCAATTGTTGTTGTTTTACCCGAGCCATTAACTCCAAAAACTAATATTACTTGGGGATAATAATTTTTTTTAAATTCTAGCTTATTTTCAATATTTCCAAATTGCTCAATTAAAAACTTAGACACTTCTTTTTTTACTTCCGTTGGTAGAAACTTTTTTTTTCTAATATCAGATATTATTTGTTCTGTTAGTTCTACGCCTAAGTCAGAGGCAATTAATGCTTCTTCTAAATTCTCTAAGGAAACCACATCCAATTTTTTTGAATTAATTGCCTTTTTGATATTATTAGAAGTCTTTTTAAAATTTTCTCCTAATTTAGTAAACCAACTTTTCATTTTAATATAATAATAATTCTTCTTTGTTGATATTTTTTGGTCCAAATTTAACAATACTTCCTTTACTTAGCGAGCTTACTTTAACGGGAAGATTATTTTCAGTTTTGCCTAGACCTTTTTCATTTTCAATTAAAATTCTATGTTCTTTGTTAGCAAAATAGCACAATGTTTCTAGAAAATTTTCTTTGCCCTGCTTTCTAAGTAGTTTAGCCCTTTGCCTTCTTGTTTCTAAAGGAATTTGAGGCATTCTTGCAGCTGCAGTTCCCTTTTTAGAGGAAAATGGAAAAACATGAAGATGAGATATTTTAAGCTCTTTTATAAGGTTAAAAGTGTTTAGGAACATTCGTTCAGTTTCTGTAGGAAATCCAGTTATAAAATCTCCACCGAATGTAACAGAAGGTGAAATCTTTCTAATTTTTTCTAAAAGCTTTAATATTTGACTTACGTTATGCCTTCTTTTCATTCTTTTTAAGATCATATCATCTAACGATTGCAAGCTGAAATGGAAGTGAGGCATTAAACGTTCTTCATTAGCTATTAAGTGAATCATCTTTTCATCGAACTCTGCTATATCTATTGAAGATAATCTGAGTCTTTCCAAGTTTTTATTTTCTCTTAAAATGTTTTCAACTAAATCACCCAATGTTAAGGCATCTTGAAAATCTTGACCCCAAGACGTAATATCTACGCCTGTAAGAATTATTTCCTTTACCCCTTTTTTAAGGCTATCAGAAATCTCCTTATTAATAGTAAAGGTCTTTTGGCTAATACTTTTTCCTCTACAGGAGGGAATAATACAAAAAGTGCATGAATGGTCACAACCATTTTGGATTTTAACAAACTTTCTAACATTGGAATTTGNAGGATTTTCTTTTATAAAAAATTCTTGTAAATGCTCTTTAGAGTTACCAGATGAACAGTTTTTAATTGATTTCCACTTTTTTATAGAGAGCTTATCTTTATTTTTTAAAACTTCAGAAACTTCTGGTAATGATTTAAATAGTTTGTAATCACTTTCCACTCCACATCCTGTAACTATAATCTTTGCGGTTGGAAATTTTTTTCTCAGACTCTTAATTTTTTTTATAGAGTTCTTTATTGCTTCATTTGTTACACTACATGTATTAAAAACAAGAATATTTTTCTTACCACTTTCTTCCATAAGACTATTTATTTTATTGCTTTCCCAATAATTTAACCTACANCCTAAAGTAACAACTAAATTATTATTCATTATAAAATTGTCCTAAAAAACTTACCATAGCTTGCCCCTTAACAGAGATTTCATCTTTATCTAATTTGGCAAAAACTTTGCCAATTGGTAGCATTACTTGAACTGACCTGGAACATGCTTTTTTTTGTAAGCATGCGTAAAATGCGGCCATAATTCCTGATCCACAGGACTTAGTTAGGCCTGCCCCTCTCTCCCAGAAATGCACTTCTATATTATTCCTATCTTTTATTTTCACAACTTCAACATTTATTCTTTTTTTAAATAGCGGGTTTTTTTCAATCTTTTCTCCATATTTTTTTAAATCAACACTTTTTAAATTAGAAACAATAAATACTATATGAGGATTTCCCATATTAACAAGCATTCCTTCTTTAAATATTTTGTTAATATTGGAAAAATTTATATTATTGACGTTTATATTTTTGCTTAAATAAAAGTATTTAAAATCTTGTTTTGGTAATTTCATACTAATTGTAATTTCACCGTTCTTTTCTAAAGTAGCTTTTATTCTATTAGATATAGTATCTATAAATAGAGAATTTTTCTTAAATTTAGTAAATAGTAAAGAGGCTACACATCTAGCAGCATTTCCGCACATTTCTACTTGATTTCCATCTGAATTAAATATTCTCATAAAACTATCTGAATTTTCACTTTCTTCTAATAAAATAAATTGATCGAAACCTATACCTGTATTTCTGTTTGCTATTTTTCGTATTTTAGATGGAGTAAATCTATTATCTAGCTTGACATTATCGACTATGACAAAATCATTGCCATTACTATGCATCTTAACAAACGGTATATTCATAATAAAAATAATTTCTTAACATTACAATGCTTTTGGTTGACATTATAATATCAAAAGCTTAAAAATAGTAAATTTTTTATAATAATATTAATAAATGTTCAATAATTTTACAGATAGGATTTTAAAGACCTTTGATGGTCTTACGGGCAAAGGAGTATTATCTGAAAGTGACGTAGATCAGGCGCTCAGAGAAATTAGAGTTGCCATGCTAGAGGCAGATGTTCCCCTTCCTATTGCCAAAGAATTTGTTAATAGTATTAGAGAAAAGGCGGTAGGAGAAAAACTTTTTAAATCAATTAAGCCTGGAGATTTGGTAGTTAAGATAGTAAGAGACAACATTATCAAATTGTTAGGACANGAACTGCCAGAAGAGTCCTTTGATTTGAATATAAAAAAAATTCCATCAAATATCTTAATGGTAGGTTTGCAAGGAAGCGGTAAAACGACAAGTATAGCAAAATTAGCTAATATTTTAAAAAAACAAAATAAAAAAGTACTTTTATCATCTCTAGATATTTATAGACCAGCAGCAATAGAACAACTTAAACAACTGGCTGATAATATTGAAGTTAACAGTATGGATAATAATAACAATAGAACTATTTCAGAACTTGTAAAATCTACATTGAANTATTCTAAAGATAATTTTTATGANATCACTATTTTTGATACTGCTGGNAGAACATCAATTGACGAAAAAATGATGTCAGAAATTGAAAATATAGAAAAGCAAGTTAATCCTGCAGAAACTTTGTTAGTAGTGGACTCTATGACAGGACAGGATTCAGTAAATATAGCGAAAAGTTTTTTGAAATACGTTAATGTATCAGGAATTATCTTATCACGAGTAGATGGAGATGCAAAAGGTGGTGCAGCTTTAAGTATGACTGTCTCAACAGGAAAACCAATAAAATTTTTAGGTGTAGGGGAAAAAGTTAGTGATATAGAAAAATTTTCTGCTCAAAGAGTTGCAGATAGAATATTAGACATGGGAGATATAGTTGGAATAGTAGAAAAGGCGGAACAAGACTTTAATGAAGAAGAAGCAGAGAAACTAGCAAGAAAAATGGGCGATGGAAGTTTTGACNTAGAAGATTTTAGCAAGCAACTATTACAAATGAAAAAAATGGGAGGGATTAAAGGTATATTATCTCTAATGCCAGGAATAAGAAAAGCTAAAAAGGCACTTGATANTTCAAANTTAGAAGATAAAAATTTCATTACAATGAGCGCNATAATCTCATCTATGACTAAGAAAGAGAAGAAGGCACCAAAAATAATTAATGGGTCAAGAAAAAAGAGAATTGCAAATGGAGCAGGTGTAGATATTCAAGATGTAAACAGGTTATTAAAACAATTTAAAAATATGCAAACTATGATGAAAAAAATTAGTAAGCATGGCATGGGCGGTATCGAGAAAATGCTTTCAAAAAATATTCCTACTAATGAATTAGGAAATGTGTTAAATAATTTGAAAAGGTAACAGAGGTAATAATGACAGTAAGGATTAGATTAAGTAGATACGGAGCAAAAAAGAGACCATTTTATAGAATTGTGGTAGCTGATGTAAGATCTCCTAGAGATGGAAGATTTATCGAAAAGGTAGGAACTTATGATCCGCTAAAGCAGAAATCAGACAAATCAAGAATTAGTCTACAGTTAGATAGAATAGAGCATTGGATTAAGTCAGGAGCTCAACCATCAAGTAGGGTAAATCAATTCCTTTCTGATGCAGGCCTAACTAAAATACAGAAAAGNAATAATCCGATAAAGGCAAAACCTAAGAAAAAAGCACAGGAAAGATTAAAGGCAAAGGAAGAACAGGTTAAAAAGAAAGAAGAAGCAAAAGCTGCTCCTGCGGAAGAAAAACCTATAGAAACAGCTGAAAAGAAAGAAGAAGCAAAAGCTGCTCCTGCGGAAGAAAAACCTATAGAAACAGCTGAAAAGAAAGAAGAAGCAAAAGCTGCTCCTGC
>PBGQ01000046.1 GCA_002720125.1 Rickettsiales bacterium
GATTTTCCAGCTTGGGACTGCATGCCCTATGATGATATTTCCCCTACAAAATCAATCATAAATAGAAGATTTAAAACCTTTAAGCAAAGAGAAAAAATCGGAGATAATCCTTGTCTTATTATAACTAGCATGGATGCTGTGATACAAAAGGTACCTTTAACTGATGAAATTAAAAAACTTTTTTTAAAATTTTCTACAAAATGTTCATATAACATTATTCAAATTAGAAAAGATTTGCAAAATATAGGATACAAGAGAGTAAATCTGGTACTAGAGCCAAATGAATACGCAATCAGAGGAGGTATAATAGATATTTGGCCATTAGGCGAAGAGGTTCCATTTAGATTAGATTTTTTTGGAGACCAGTTGGATGAGATAAAGATTTTTAATCCAATTTCACAAATAGCAACTACCAAGGTTAATTCTATTTTAATAGAAAGTCCCATAGAGGTTCCATTAAATGATATTAATGTAGAAAATTTTGTAACTAATTACAGAAAGATATTTGGTCCTGTTGTTAATAAAGATTTACTAATTCACACTATTAAAACTAAGCATAGATTAGAAGGAGTAGAACACTGGTTACCTTTATTCTATAGCACAAACCTAGTTAACTTATTTAATTTTTTTAATCCAAGTTTAGTAATTGCAAAAAATGATTTACTTTCTATGATTAAAAAAAAAATAAAAGAAATACAAAATATTTACAATGAAAAAAGTACTTTTTATGAAGAAAATAGAGATGAAAATAATGGACCTCTAACCCCGAACAAACTCTATGTTGAAGAATTAGAATTAAGTCAATGTCTGCAAAAAATAAATAAATGTTTCATAGAAGAGATAGATCTGCAGCATGGAATAAATACATTCAATATTAAAAGCTCCGATAATTTAGAATTTCTAGGACAAAGACTTACAAGACAACAGGTTGTTGAAAAAGTAGAAAAAATTCTAAAAAAATATTTAAATAATAAAAAAATGATTTTCTGTTTCAATAATGAAGAAGGTAAAAAATATATTAATACAATATTATCTAATTTTCCTAGGATAAATTTAAGGAGTACATCTAAAGATATTAAAAGTTGTTTGGATAATTTATCTATAGTCGATTTACTATTTCTTCCTCTTGAGACTGGTTTTGAGACAGATCTAATAAAACTAATTTCAATACAAGAAATCATTGATCTCAAAAACACCACAAAGGAGAAAAAATTTAAAAATAATATATCTGATTTATCACAATTAAATCTTGAGGACTTCGTTGTACATAGAGATCATGGGATAGGAAAATATTTAGGTTTAAAAACAATATCTATATTAGAAAAGCCACATGATTGTCTAGTTATTGAATATCTTAATGAGTCGAAACTATATGTACCTGTAGAAAACATAAATCTAATATCAAAGTATGGGAGCTCTTTATCACATGTTGAATTAGATAAACTTGGATCACAAAGCTGGAATAAAAGAAAATCAGCTGTTAAAAATAAAATCAGAGACATGGCAAATACTTTAATTACTAATGCTGCCAAAAGAAACTTACATAAATCAAAAAAAATGGATATAAATAATATTAATCTCGATCATTTCTCAAAGGAATTCAGTTATATAGAAACAGAAGATCAATTAGCAACATTAACAGAAGTTTATAAAGATCTATCATCTGGTTATTTAATGGACAGATTGGTGTGTGGAGATGTTGGTTTCGGAAAGACTGAAATTGCATTAAGAGCTACTTTTGTGGTGACTCAAAATGAACTTAATACTTTGGTAATTGTTCCTTCTACTTTATTGGCAAGACAGCATTATGAAACTTTTAAGAAAAGGTTCAAAAATTTTGCAGAAGTAGAAATAATTACTAGATTCACAAATATTTCTAAAAAGAAAATGTTAATAGATGAATTTTGTAAGTCTAAAATTAAAATACTTATTTGTACACATTCAATATTTACTGCTGATTTAAAGGAGGCAAACCTCGGATTGATTATAGTAGATGAAGAACAGCATTTTGGTGTGGCTCAAAAAGAAAAAATAAAAAGATTTAAAACTAATGTTAATATTCTTACTTTAACAGCCACACCAATACCAAGAACCTTGTATATGTCTCTTTTAGGCATAAGGGAACTGAGTTTGATAAAGACTCCACCAGTAGACAGGAAAGCAGTTAAAACTTATATCAGTAAATTTGAAAAATCAATTATTTATAGGTCTATCAAATATGAATTAGATAGAAATGGTCAAATATTCTTTGTTGTTCCTAAAATAAAAAATATTGATGATGTTCATAAAAAAATAAAAGTTATTCATCCACATTTAAAAATTGGAATTGCTCATGGAAAGCTCAAAACTAATGAAATAGAAAATGTTATGAGTAATTTTGTAAATAAAAAAATTGATTTACTAATATCTACATCTATTATAGAAGCAGGTTTGGATATTCCTTCAGCTAATACCTTAATAGTTTATAAAGCTGATTATTTTGGTTTAGCACAACTACACCAACTTCGTGGAAGAATCGGTAGAGGAAAAATTAAAGGTTTTGCCTATTTTACTATAGAAAAAAGTAATATTACTGAGAATGCGACCAGAAGATTAAAGGCTTTAAAGGCTATGGATAAGTTAGGTGCAGGAATAAATCTTGCAAACTATGATCTAGATATCAGAGGTGCAGGAAACCTTTTAGGTGAAGAACAGTCAGGACAAATTATTCAAGTTGGAATAGAACTTTACCAAAAACTGTTGAAGGAGTGCCTTAGTGATTTAAAAAATGAAAAGAAAGAAACATTATCCTCAAGTGTAGAAATTAATATTAAATTACCAATCCTAATACCTGAGCAATACATTCCAGATTTATCATTAAGGTTATCCTTATATAGAAAACTAGGAGAAATTAATGACTTTCAGGAATTAAATGTATACAAGCAAGAAATTAAAAATAGATTCGGCAATATACCAGTGGAGTTTAATAATTTGATAGAAATAATATCTCTGAAAATTTTATGCGGTAAAGCCAATATAGTAAAATTGAACATAACTAATAAAAAATTCTTTATATTTTTTGACAAAAAATTTAAAAATTATTCAGATAATTTTATTAAATGGATAACTTCAAATAAATCTAGTATCATTTTGAATAATACACATAACATTGAATTTCTTCACCACATAGAAGAACCAGAAAATCAACTATTGAATGTTATTGAATTAATAAATAAAATTATAATTTTATTAGAAAATGAGTGAGATAATAAACTATGAATATTGACTTTAACAAAGAAGATACTGCTTTTAAAAAACAAGTCGAGGATTTTATAAACCAGAATTTAGACAAAGAACTGCAAAATAAAATATACAATGGTGAAAAACCAAGTAAGAATGAAGTTATAGATTGGCAGATTAAGCTTAATGAAAAAGGTTGGCTGGCTCCTGATTGGCCTTTAGAATATGGCGGTTGTGATTGGACACCTACAAAAAAATACATTTTTGAACAAGAGATGGCAAATGCTAATACACCTCAGATAGTCCCATTTGGGGTTACAATGATAGGTCCTGTATTAATTAAATATGGAACCCCTGAGCAAAAATCATATTTCCTACCCAAAATACTCAACTCTGATCATTGGTGGTGTCAAGGCTATTCAGAGCCAGGTTCTGGTTCTGACCTGGCTTCTTTGAAATGCAAAGCAGAAAATAAGGGTGACAATTATATAATTAATGGCACAAAGACATGGACTACTTTAGCACAATATGCTGATTGGATGTTCTGTCTTGTTAGAACTAGCAATCAAGGAAAACCACAAGAAGGTATTAGTTTTATTATGATCGACATGAATACAGTTGGAATTAAAGTTGACCCAATAATAACTTTAGATGGTTCTCACGAAATAAATACTGTTTATTTAGAGGATGTTGTAGTACCAAAGAAAAATCTTATATTTGAAGAAAATAAAGGATGGACAGTAGCAAAGTACTTATTAGGGCATGAGAGAACTTCAATTGCAGCAGTTGGTCGTTCAAAAAGTGCCTTAAAGAAACTAAAAAATATTGCCATTGAAGAATTAAATAATGATATGCCCCTTATTGAAGATACAAGGTTTAGAGATAAATTGACTAATCTAGAGATGGATTTAGCGGCTTTAGAATATACTGAACTGAGAATTTTATCAGAAATGAGTAAAGGGGCATCTCCAGGTGCTGAAGCATCACTTTTAAAAATTAGAGGATCCGAGATGCAACAAAAAATTAGTGAGCTTACTCTGGATGCAGTAGCTTATTACGGACTTTCAAACTTGGAAAATTCAAAAAAAGGCTCTAATAATATGCCAATAGGTCCTTCCTATTCTAATGGTGTTGGAAATAATTATCTGAACTTAAGAAAAACCACTATTTATGGTGGGTCAAACGAAATTCAGAAAAATATACTTACAAAAATGGTATTAGGTCTATAAAATGAATCTCGGATTAAATGAAGAGCAAAAGCTACTGAAATCTTCAGCAGAAAAATATTTTCATAACAACTATTCATTTGAAATTAGGAGAAAATATATAGAAGGATATCTAGATAAGAATGAACTATGGAAAAGTCTTTCGGGTTTAGGGTGGTTAGGATTGCCTCTCAGTACTAAGCATGGAGGATATGGTGGAAGTGTTTCAGATGTAATGGTGTTAATGGAGACATTTGGCGCTTTCCTTGTAACAACACCTTATGTCTATTTTACAATTATGTCAGGTAAAATTATTGAAAAATTAGGGTCTTCTAAAGAAACTTTATCTATACTATCAGATATTTCAGAAGGAGAAGCTAAAATAAGTTTTGCTTTTGCAGAACCTCAAAATAGATATGACAGTAATAAAATTAATACTATTGCAAAAAAAAATGATAACAATTGGTTAATTAATGGAAAAAAAAACTTTGTAGTAGGAGCAGAGGAATGCAATAAGTTACTAATACCTGCATACTGTAAGGAAGACCAAGAAATTAAGCTTTTTTTGTTAGACAAACGTAATGATAGCTTAATAATCAATTCTTATCAAAATATAGACTCTTCCTCAGTGGCGGACTTAAATTTTGATAACTTTGTTATAAATAATAATAATTTAGTTGGTTCATTTAAAAAAGAAGATTATTATAAGGTTTTTGAATACTTATTAGATTATGCAACTCTTGCTAATTGCTCTGAAGCATTGGGTATTATTAATAAGATGTATGATCTTACATTAGAATATGTTAAAACAAGAGAACAGTTTGGTAAGAAAATAGGAAAATTCCAAGTCATTCAACATCGTATGGTTGACTTATTTATAAAAAAAGAAGAAATGAGATCTCTTAATTACATGGCTCAAGTTCATATGTCTGAAAGTTCAAAGTATAGAAAAAAAAAAATATCTTTAAATAAGATTTTTTTAGGAACTCATGCTAAAAATTTTGGCCAGGATTGTATACAATTACATGGTGGAATGGGTGTAGCAGATGAAATGCAAATAGGACACTATTTTAAAAGATTAATATCACTTAACACTATTTTTGGAAATGTCGATTACCATTATAAAAGATATGCAGGTATCTAGTAATTAATTGAAAATTATGTTTTTCTTTAAAGATATAAAAAATATAATTTTTATTTTAAGCTCATTAATTTTTATTTTATTGTTAATAGTTTTTTTTACATTTTTCTCATTAGCATTAATACCTTTACTAATTACATTTTTTGTTTTTAGAAAATTTCTTTTAAAAAAGATTTTTTTTAATCAAAAAAGCGCATGGAAAAAAAACCATACTTTTAATACTGAAAAATATATAGATGTTGAATATAAGAAAGATAATGAAAAGGAAATTAAATAGATATTAAGAAAATATTTCAGAATATATTCTTTTTTTGTTTGCATTAAGAGATGCAGCGCTTTTTTTGCTATGACTTACAAATCCATTTGATCCACATATAAAAACAATGTGGGTTGATAAATCATTAAAGATTCTAGGCAGAACTTTCTCAACCCTTCCGTAAAGAAATCTATTAGCAACATTAATATTCTCCCTAGTAAGGGTTATTTTAAATGAAAAGTTTTTATATTTTTGTTCTATTTTATGAAGAGTGTCCATTTCTAAAATTTCAATTCTTGATCTTACAGATAGTAATACTAGCACAGAAAGATCTTTATTCTTTTTAAGAATATTCTTTAGAATACTTAATATAGGAGCTATGCCTGTACCACCAGCTAGAGCTATTATAGGTTTTTGGAAGTCTACTTCAAAAATAAAGCTGTTATAAGGACCTTTGATGTTAATTATATCTCCTGGTAGAACTTCCTTTGATAAAAAAGCACTTAAGCCATTTTCATTATGCTTAGCTATTAAAAATCTCAGCATATTTTTTGAGGCTTGCATATTATCATTAGGAGAATTACAAATAGAATATTTTCTTAGTAAATTTAGTTCTTTACAAATAATTTCTACATGCATTCCTGCTTCAAATCTAAAATTTAATTTCTCAGGAACCATAACCTGAAGCTCTTTGACAATAGGTGTTATTTGTTTATTACTAATTACTTCCAGAAAAAATTCTTTAGGTTCTATTTTCACTCTTTTATTTTCTTGAAGTATTTTCTTTATAGTATGAGAAGGATATTCTATTGTAATTTCTTTTGAATCTGCAATAGATTGACACAATAATATTCTTTTTTTTTTCTCCTTACATTCAACTTTACTTCCATCTAATTTTTTAATTCTTCCATTAACTAATTGTACTGAACAAGTTCCACAATAGCCTGATCTGCATCCATGAGGTAGATTAATATCTGATTTCAGACCTGCTTCTAAAATTGTAAATGCTTCTTCTGATAAAAAACTAACATTTGACTCCTTTAAAAAAATAGTATTTTTTATTTCCATTTTATTGAGCAACCCATGCTGTTATGTTGTACTTTTGTTTGTTCATTACTTTCAACCATTCTCTGAAAAGCATTTAACAATTCTGGTACTCTATTTAAAGTATTTTTTTTATAACCAATATTATCTAATCTTCCTCTGTAGAATAGTTTTTTTTCTTTGTTAAAACAGAAAAAATCAGGCGTGCAAACAGCNTGGTATGAAGTAGCGACCTTTTGATCTTCGTCATATAGGTAAGGGAATTTAAACTTATGTTGTTCAGCAAAATCTATCATGTTTTGAAAAGAGTCTTCAGGGTACTTTTTTACATCGTTAGACATTATAGCTATTGCTCCTACTTCTAACTTGCTCAGGTTAGAGAAGTCAGTAACTAATCTGTTTATAATGTCTTTCACATAGGGACAGTGATTGCAGATAAAAGCGACAGCTAAACCATTTTTTTTACTAGCAGATGCGTAAGTTATTTTTTTACCCTCAGTAGATAACAATTCAAATTCTGTAGCTTTCATATCTAAGTTAATTTCTGTACTATTTGTAGGCATATAAATAAAATAATGTTTTAAAAAAATATGTAAATATATTATTAATACTTGAAAAGTTTTTGTTTTATAATAATTTCTTTATTATGACTAATATTATAGAAGTAAAAAATATTACCAAAAAATTTGGTTCTTTTTTAGCAGTAAAAAACTTAAGTTTTTCTCTTAATAAGGGAGAAATATTAGGCTTCTTAGGTCCTAATGGAGCAGGAAAGACCACAACCATGAGAATAATTACTGGTTTTTTATCCCCTAATGATGGTTCCATAAAAATTAACGGCAAAGATTTGACTGATGATCCTATAAGTTGCAGAAGATTAATTGGTTATGTGCCTGAAGGATCACCTTTATACAATGAAATGTCAGTTATAGATTTTTTAAGATTTATTTGTGAAATTAGAGATTTAGGAAATGAAAATATTGAAAAAGAAACAAGCCGAGTAATAAAACTGCTTAAATTAGAAAATGTCCTTTTTCAGAAAATAGAAACTTTATCAAAAGGATATAAACGAAGGGTAGGATTAGCTCAGGCTATCATTCATAATCCACAGATATTAATTTTAGACGAACCAACAGACGGTTTAGATCCTAATCAAAAAAATGATGTAAGAAACCTTATAAAGGAACTTGGCAAAGATAAAGCCATTATTATATCTACACATATTCTCGAAGAAATTAATGCTTTGTGTAACAGAACTATGATTATTTCTAAAGGAAAACTTTTAGTTGATGACCAACCTTCTAATATTTTGAAAATGTCTAAAACATATAATAGTCTTAAAATCTCTATAGAAGAGAAAAAAAATAATGAATTTAAAAAATTCTTAATTTCAAATAAAATAGCAAAAAATATTGATATAGATGATAATTTATGTGTGATCAAAACTAGTAATTATAAACAACTTAAAAATGATCTAAACAAACTAATAAAAAATCAATCCCTGACTATTAAACATCTATCTGTATCAGAAGGAAGTTTAGAAGAGGTATTTAGAGAGATGACATCAAATGAATGATTTCTTAAAATTGACTTTTTCCTTATTTAAAAGGGAACTTTTAGGCTATTTTTCTACTCCTATTGGCTATGTTTTTATTACAATATTTCTCTTATTAGCTGGTCTATTTACATTTTATTTAGGAAATTTTTTCGAAATAGGACAAGCGAGCTTAATAAGTTTTTTTCAATGGCATCCCTGGCTTTATCTTTTTTTAATACCAGCAATTTCTATGAGGTTGTGGGCTGAGGAAAAAAGAACTGGAACCATAGAGCTTTTAACTACTCTTCCCATTAACACATTTGCTTTAGTTTTGGGAAAATTTTTATCTGCATGGCTATTTACGTTTATTTCATTGATATTAACCTTTCCAATCTGGTTAACTGTTAACTATTTAGGTAATCCTGATAATGGAGTAATAATTGCAAGCTATTTAGGAAGCTTACTAATGGCAGGAGGGTACTTGTCAATCGGAAGTTGTATATCTGCTTGTACAAAAAATCAAGTAATTGCTTTTATTATATCAGTAACTATATGTTTTTTATTTACTTTAAGCGGGTTACCAATGGTTTTAGACTTTTTTAATATCTGGACCGGTCAAACTGTTACTGATGTTATTTCTTCCTTTAGTTTTTTATCAAATTATAATGATATAACTAGAGGACTGATAGATGTAAGAAGTCTAATATTTTTTTTCACCTTAATAACAGCTTTCTTAACTATTAATGTTTTTATAATAGAGGACTTGAAAGAATAATATGAAGAAAAAAAATAGATTAAACTTATCTTTAAAAAATGTAGCATTTATCAAGATTATTAGTGTTGTTTTAGTTTTTTTGCTATTTAACATACTGTCACTTAAATTAATTACTGGTATTAAATTTGATCTTACTTTTAACAAATTATATACAGTTACTGATAATACGTACAATATTATCAGGAATATTGAAGAGCCTATAAATATCAAACTTTTTTTTTCTGATAGCTTGAGTAATGACATACCTCAAATCAGAGAATATGAAAAAAGAGTAAGAGAATTATTATTAAATTATAAAAAAATATCCGATAGCAAAATAAATTTAGAAATTTTAGACCCTAAACCTTTTACTGATTTAGAGGATTTAGCAAGTCTATACGGATTACAAGGATTACAGTTAAACCAAGAAGGAGAAAAGTTTTATTTCGGTGCTGTTATTACAAATTCAGTAGATGATGCTGTAGTGATACCTTTTTTTGATGTTGCCAGAGAGCAATTCTTAGAATATGACCTCACTAAAACTATTTTCAACTTGGCAAATACAGGAAGACCGATAATAGGACTTATATCTGGATTGCCTTTTATAGGTGGTGTAGACAACTCTTCAGGTACAGTTGAATTACAGGACCCATTTTATTTACACTCTAAAATTACGGAATTATTTGAATTAAAGGATTTATCAATTAAGACTACATCAATACCTGATGAAATAGATCAACTATTAGTTATTCATCCTACTAGCTTAAGCAAGGAAACTTTATATGCAATAGACCAATTTGTTTTAAGTGGAAAAGGAGCAATTTTTTTTGTAGACCCATTCTCTGAATACGAAAAGACGAGAACTCCTAGTAATCAAAAAACAAGAGAAATTCCAGAGTCAAACCTTGAAAAACTCTTTAATAAATGGGGCTTTTCAGTTGAACCAGGTATGGTGGTAGGGGATGTAGTTAATGGAAGAAAGGTAAGTTTAGGAAACCCTAACGACCAAAAGATTGTAACATATATTTTATGGTTAGCATTGCAAGATAAGTTGCTATCAAGAGATGATATTATTACATCTAATTTAGATTATGTTTTTTTCAAATCTGCTGGAGCTATAAAGAATTTAGTATCAAACAACTCTCTAGAAATTACGCCTTTGGTAAGCACTTCACAGAATTCTATGCTTGTAGAGAGGTTTAAGATGCAGTTTAGGGCAGATCCAGAGGCATTATTGAATAACTTTGTTCCTACTGAAGATATTTACACATTAGGGGCAAGAATAAAAGGCAGTGTAGTGTCCGCCTTTAGTGAGCAGGAATTAAATGAGTTGGTAGCTGACACAGAAGGACATATAAAAAAAAATAAAGAAATAAATATTATTGTTTACACGGATACTGACATTTTATCAGATGACACATGGCTATCACAGCAAGACATGTTTGGAAGAGACAATATAACTCCGATTGCCGATAATGGTAGATTAGTAATAAACTCTATAGAGTCGATGAGCGGAGGAAAAAATATGATTAATTTGAGAAGTAGAGGTACATCTAATAGGCCATTTGAGATCGTTGAAAACATGCAAAAAGATGCTGAACTGGCATTTAGAGAAAAGGAAATATCACTTCAACAAGAACTAGAGGAAACTGAAAAAAAACTTTCTGAAATAAAAAGTGGAGGAACTAAAAACGGAAATTATGATTTAGAACAAAGTAAAACTATCGAAGCTTTCAATATAAAAATATCAAAAATAAGAAGAGAATTAAGGGAAGTTCAAAGAGAATTAAATCAAGATATTAAAAATTTAGAAAGTAACTTAAAAATTTTAAATATCTGGCTAATGCCAATTTTAGTATTATTACTTTTTGCTTCCTTAAAGGTTTTCTCATTAAAAAGAAAAAAGGTATTCTATAAAAGCATAGGAAGAATTAAATAACATGAAGAGACTCACTGTTATTTTTGGTAGTTTATTTATTGTAACTCTTTTATTAATTACAATACTGATAACAAATAAAAAAAATTATATAACAGATAAAAGTAAAATAATTTTATACGAGGATTTTAATAATAAACTGAAAGATTTTGATAGAATTATTTTTAGCAATAATAGTAATAAATATGAAATAATTAAAGAAAAAAAAAAGTGGTTAATACCTAGTTATGAAGGTTACCCTGTAGACTTAAATAAGATAAATATTTTTCTTCTTGAGATAGCTGAATTAAAACTCGTTGATAAAAAGACTAGTGATCCTAATTATCATGAAAGGTTGGGTGTTTCTGAAAGGTTTAATGATAAAACTGATAGCAATAGGGTGGAGATATACAGTAAAGATATAAAATTATATGATTTTATTATAGGTATCAGAGGAAAAAATAAATTAACCAAGGATACAAGATACATCAGAAGAACAGATGAAAATCAAGTTTGGCTATTTACGGATAGTCTAAACATTTACCAAGACGATATATCCTGGGCAAATACAGCTCTTTTAAAATTAGGTCGTTGGAGAGTAAAAGATTTTAAATCTATAGATGCAAAAAATAAAAAGAATAGTTTTTCAATAACAAGAAAAAGTTATGATAGTCAAATGTATGAATTAATGAACATTCCTGCTGATTATATTCTTTCTAACACATATGTTACAAATTCAGTAGTATCGACTTTAGAAGGCTTTGAAATTAAAGATATAATCAAGGCAACAGATTTAAAGGCAAAAAAGCCTTTAAAAACTATAGAAGTTGCTACTTTTGATGGTTTAGAAATGCGTATAAGAATATTTAACTACAAGAATGATAAATATATTAAGCTTGATTTGTTTAGTAATATAAATAACAGAGAAGAATTAGAGAAAGATGGCCCTGTAGTTATAGGTATTCCTAGTATGAAAAAGTTCACTGAAGTTGAAGAAGAAGTAGAAAATAATTCTTTTTTGAGCAAATGGGCATTTAGATTAGATAAAGAATCTATTGATAATTTACTTTATGATAAAATGAGCATGTTGAAAAAGAGAGAAACAAAGGATGATTAAAACTGTAAAAGTGAAAAATGCTCTACTTTTTCTTCTTTAATTTTTTTTAATCCATTTAAAAACTTTAACTCAATCATAAAACAACATTCAATTAAGTTACAACTAGAAATATTTACTAAATCTATTGCAGCTTTTACTGTTCCACCGGTAGCTAATACGTCATCTACAATCAAAACGTTATTATTATGCCTAATAGCATCTTTATGAATTTCAATAGTATCAGTTCCATATTCTAAAGAATAAGTCTTCTTATGCACAGAATGTGGTAACTTATCTTTTTTTCTGATGGGAACAAATCCACAACCTAATCTAGTTGCTAGGCTTGAACCAAGAATAAATCCCCTTGCCTCGATACCAACTACTATATCAATATTTTTCTTTTTATATCTATTATAGAATTGTTCAATTAAATATTTGTAAGCGACCCCATTTGACAAAAGAGGAGTAATATCTTTAAATACTATTCCTTTTTTAGGAAAGTCTGGTATATCTCTTATATATTTTGTTAAATTCAAGTGATTTTTAAATTAAAAATAATAATATTTATACTTAGTATAAGCCTGAACCTTTTTTCTAGTCAAGAAGAAGAAATAATAGGTAATATTTCTTATTATAACATAAGGGAAGGAGAAAATTTAATAGAAATTTCAAGGAAAAACAATCTCTCATTTCCCGAAGTTATGATAGCAAATCCAAAAATCAAAGATCCTTGGTTACCTAAGGAAAGCGAAGTTATTATATTGCCAAAAAGGCACATTTTACCAAATGTAAAAAAAGAAGGAGTCGTTGTTAACAAAGGCGATCTTCGAGTGTATTATTACGGCAAAAATTCTGTTATTTTATCCTACCCCATAGGAATTGGTAGAGGAGATTGGGAAACGCCTACTGGTAAAGCAAGTATAGTTGGTAAAAAGAAAAATCCTTATTGGACAGTTCCTAAGTCTATCTTAGAAGAAGAACCTCACTGGCCTAATGTAGTAAAACCTGGTCCCGATAATCCTTTAGGCACTAGGGCGATTTATTTATCAATGACAGGCTATTTGTTGCATGGCACTAATAAACCATGGGGGGTGGGTATGAAAGTCAGCCACGGATGCATTAGGTTATTTCCTGAGGACATAGAAGAATTATTTGAGTACATTAAAATTGGAGATAAAGTAAATGTTATTGACCAGCCAGTAAAAGCTGGATGGTCTGGAGGTGTACTATACCTAGAAGTCCATACTATGCATCCATATGGTCTTGAGGATGGTGAAAAGATTAAGCCAAATATAAGGCTTCTTCCTGAAGCAGCAAGAATTATACAAAGTAAGGCTGGAACCTATATTGGTAAGATAAACTGGAAAAAAGTTACAGAGACAGTAAGTAAAGCCTCTGGTATGCCAGAAGCTATTCTTACTATATATGATTGATTATAAACTATTTTCTGGAAATAGTTTTAAACATCCTGTCTATTTTATCATTGAGAGCTCTCAAAGCTGACCTGTTTTGTTCAGTCATTGCTTCAGCTCTTGCAATTGCTTTGTCTTGATCAGCATCCTTGGCAGCTAACGCAGACTTAATTTCAGCTATTGCAGCATCTTGTGCAGCTTCTAACGCTGCTCTATCCTTAGGTGCTTCACAACCAGCTAATGCTAAAAGAAAAACTCCTAAAGTTAGTATCGATAATTTTTTAAACATACTATACTCCAAATTAATAATAAAAAATATAGATAACTCTTCTTATAAAGTAAAGCTTTAAAACTATTTTTTAGTACACATTCTAATTGCATAAATAATAGCAGCAACCATATTGGTACTCCTTACTTTATTTTTAAAGGCTAGATCAAAAGCTGTACCATGGTCTACAGAAGTTCTTATAATGGGTACTCCTAGGGTAACATTAACGCTTTGGTCAAAATATAAGAGTTTTACAGGAATATGCCCTTGGTCATGATAGTTTGCAATAATAAGATCATACTTTCCAGATATTGCTTGTCTGAAAATAATATCAGCTGATATAGGATTGCTAATATTTATTCCTTCTTTCTTTAATATATTTATTGCGGGTAAAAAAAACTTAATTTCTTCATCTCCAAACATGCCATTCTCACCTGAATGAGGGTTTAGACCGCATATTCCAATTTTTGGATTTTTATATCCAATTTTTAGCATATGTTCGTATCCAATCCTTATGACTTCTAAAAGCTTATTTTTATTTATAGTTTCAATGGCATCCTTGAGAGATAAATGGCAAGTTACATGAAGAGTGGAAAATCTTTTATTGCTCAGCATTAAATAAGGATTCTTAACATTAAATAAATTTGCTATAAGTCCCGTATGACCATCAAAAAAATGTTCTGCCATATGCAAAGAGGTTTTAGAAATAGGTGCTGTAATTATTGCTGCTATTTTTTTATCTTTAAATAGTTCAACTGCTTTACAAATTGATAAAAATGCTATTTCACCACCTACTTTAGTAGAACAGCTTTTAAAAATTAGATCATCAAATTCAATATTAATAAACTCTTTTATATTTGATAAATCTGGATTTATTTTGTTTAAAGAACATGCCTTTGTAAAAGATTTTTTACTACCTATGATTATAAATTTATAGGGTAACTTTTTTTTAAAGAAAAAATTTAATGCCTTTGCTGAAATTTCTGACCCGACACCACATGGGTCTCCTAGAGTTATACATAGAGTGAAATTATTATTCATCATAGATACTTTAACATTAATATTTATATTTACTTATATATATAATGATTATATAAATATTTAATAGTCCCCATCGTCTAGCGGTCTAGGACGCCGCCCTTTCACGGCGGAAACACGGGTTCGATTCCCGTTGGGGACGCCAGTTTTCCTTGACCTTTGAGAGGGTGTTGGTGTTTAAATCTTGCTCCAACAAGGTTAGAGAGCAAACTGCCTGAATTAAAAAAAGCTATTGTAATATAATAAAGATGATTAATAATAGTAATTATTAATATCTACATAATAATTTAAATATTGCAATTTTTTATTTAGGGAGATTAAAATGAGCAAAATAAAAATAAATACCAAAGCTATTAAAGCTAATAAAAAAAGAATATTCAAAATTGATGCTGAAGTTATGACAAATAAAGCAAATGCTTATATTTCAAGGTCTATGATAGAAGAAAATAGATTAATGATTTTAAGCAACTATTCAGCTGCATTTATGGGTAATAGACAGTTGGCTAATAATAATACTGAAGAAATATTTGAAAACAGAAAAACAATACTGGATAATTATAATTCTAAAAATGATGTAGAAGAAAACTATATAAACGCACAAAAAAATAAGGCAGCATTGGATTTTCTTAAGCATAGATCAGAATTAAATTCATCCCTCTTAAAAATAAGTGAAGAAATGTCTAATATTAATTCTAAACTAATCGCTATTAATGAAAAAATAATGAAGACTAACCAATCAATTGTAGAATTTAATACTAAACAAATATCAGAAAATAAAAATTTGATAAGTGGAAGTTTAAATCCAAAAAATTCAAAGCCAGCCTCAAATGCAAAAATTATTAAAAGCAATACTAATGCTATGAGGCAGCTTGAAAAAAATGTAAAAAATAATAGAAAAAAAATGACAGAGTTAATTTCTAAGTCTCAAAAAAATTCTGATGCATTAATGCAAAATAAAAATCTTATTAAGCAAAGAAGAAATTCTGCTATGGCTAATAGAGAGAAAATTTTAGCTAACAAATCATTAATTAAATTCTAATATTTTTTTTATTTTATTCCTAACGGGTTCAACTCCCGTTAGGGGACGCCAGCTTTTCTATGCATTTGAAAGTATTTGCAACATTTAGTTACTAAACTTCCAATGAAAAATATAATTTAAGATTAAATATTTTTGGTTACGATGTATTTAAGATAATAATCAGAAAAATATTATTAAAAAATAACTAGTTTTTTTTTAAAAAATATAAGATAATAACTTGCAACAATGCAATAATATTGCATTTAATAAAGGAGATTTTATATGAAAGTTGCTTATATTTTTAGAACTAATATGGCTAGTACATTCCAACTCAGTACTATGATACTGCCCCAATTAGAAACAAACACTCATTTAGTAAATGTTTTAGGTATGTTTTTCTTTGATGATAATATTTATTGTTTAAGAAAGAATGATCCAGTAGGTGAGCGCTTATCTAAAATATCAAAGGAAAAAAATATGCTATTAATGGTTTGCGATCAATGTGCCGTTAGAAGAAATTTAGCTGAGGGAACTTTTGAACAATGTGGTTCAGGAGAAGTTACTGCAAAAGGATTGGTTGATGGTGTTCAGGCTGGTTGCTTTCCTCAACTTTATCAGGCATTAGGTTCTAATCCACCTGATCAAGTTATAACGTTATAATAATTAGCACCACTCTCTTATATTAATTGGGGTTTTATAAAATATCCGTAATTTATAATAGATTGAGATTTAAGACCTATTACCATAAGATAAATTGAATAATTTAGCTTAACACGCTAAAGTTGAATTGTGTGCTAATTACTTATTTATTCAATTTACATTTGGCCTTGATAAATGAACCTTCTCCTTTTGGTAGAAATGAAATGGCATATACACAATTTATTCCTTCGTATTTCTCGAAC
>PBGQ01000047.1 GCA_002720125.1 Rickettsiales bacterium
ATAGTAAAAGAAAATGATATCCTACTATTGGATAGTGGAGCTCAATATTTTTATGGTACCACTGACGTAACAAGAACTATTTCTAGGGGAAAGGTTACAAAAGAACAGATAAATAATTATACTTTAGTCTTAAAAGGCCATTTAAAAATAAATATGGCTGTATTTCCTGTAGGAATTACGGGTAGCTATCTTGACTCTCTTGGTCGGCATTTCCTGTGGAGGAAAGGAAAAGATTATGCTCACGGTACTGGACATGGAGTTGGTTTCTGTTTAAATGTACATGAAGGGCCCTTTAGTATTTCATCAAAAAATAAACAAGCAATAGCGAATGGAATGGTCTTTTCTAATGAGCCAGGTTATTATAAAAATAATAGTTACGGTATAAGAATAGAAAATATGGTAACTGCTAAAAGCATAAATCTAAATAATAAAGATTTTATAAAAATTGAAAATTTAACCCTTGTACCATATGAAATAGAAATGATTAATAACAAAATGTTAGATATTGAAGAAAAAAAATGGATAAATAATTATCATAAGTATTTAATTAAAAAACTATCTCCGCTTTTAAAAGAAAAAGAAAAAGTTTGGCTTGTCAATATTTGTAAGGAAATTAAATGAAAAAGAAATACAATATCTCGATTATATATGGTTCAACTAGAAAAAAAAGAATTGGCATTAGATTTGTAAAATATTTAAAAACTCAAATACAAAAGTCTGGGCATAGACCTATAGTAATTGATCCAAAAGAAATGACGTTTCCTTTCTTAGATAAAAGATTTGATGACTACAAAAAAAATCTATTGCCAAAAAATATCAGTAAAGTTCAAAAACTATTGAAAAAATCTCATGCCTTCATAATAGTGAGTGCAGAATATAACCATATGCCTCCCCCTGCATTAATAAATCTTCTAAATTTTTATTATCAAGAATATGATAGAAAGGCATCTTGTGTATGCACTTATTCAAGTGGAGACTTTGCAGGTATTAGAGTACAGAGTCCTCTTAGAGCCTTCCTTTCTCAATTTGGATGCCCTCCGATTAAACATGGTATGTATCAACCTAACTTAAATAATTTTTTTACTGTATCTGGTAAACCAAAAGATGAAATTGACGCTAAGTCTAGATTTGATAAATTTTTTAATGAGTTAATTTGGTATACAGAAGCGTATGCTAATAGAAAGTTGAAATAGCAGGCTAGAACTTCATTAATTCCTTCAATTCATTTAAATATAATAAACTTATACCCATTTTTTTTGCTTTTTCAAACTTACTGCCTGGCTTATTTCCAACAATCAAGAAATCAGTATTTTTAGATATGGAAGATGATATCTTAGAACCAAGAAATATTATTTTTTCTTGTATTTTATTTCTTGGGAAATCGTCGAAAGTACCTGTTATAACGTAAGTTTTATCGGAATAAGTATTTGAGATACTTTTTTTAGGATACTCAATTTTTATATGTTCCTTTATTTTTTTTATTTCTTCTTTATTTCTTTGTAACAGAAAAAATTCTTCTAAGCTCTTAATTATAATCTCTCCTATACCTTCTATTTTCTGACAGTTTTGCTTTTTCACATTTTCAAAGAACAATGCTAATTCTTCAAATGATTTAAATTTACTAGACAATAATAAAGATATACCCTGTCCAATATGTCTTATACCAAGAGAAAATATAAATTTATTAAAAGAAATTTTTTTTGATTTTTCGATAGATAATAAAAGATTATCTACACTTTTTTCACCCCATCCTTCCATAGAAGTTAAATCTATTATTTGGTTCTTAATTTTATATTTTAAATCAAATATATCTGAATATTTTTTAATATATCCTTTTTTCCAAAAATTATTTATTACCTTTTCTCCTAATCCCTCTATATCAAATGCACCTCTTGAAACAAAATGATAAAGTTTATTAATTAATTGGTCTTCACATTCGTAGTAGTTAATACATCGCTTAACTGCCTCTCCATTTTCTTTATATAATTTACTTCCACAACTAGGACAGTTAATTGGCAAAGAAATATTTTTATAATCTTTTATTCTTTTTTGTTTTACGACACTTATTATTTTGGGAATAACATCACCTGCTCTTTGAATGCTTACTGTATCACCTATGACGATACCTAATCTTTTTATTTCATCCTCATTATGCAGTGTAGCCCTACTAATCTTTACGCCTCCTATAGTAACTGGGTCTAATATTGCTACAGGTGTAATTGAACCAGTCCTGCCAACCTGAAAAATAACATTTTTTACTTGCGCGTAATTAATCTCCGATGGAAACTTATGAGCTAATGCCCAACGGGGATAACGATTAGTAGATCCTAAGATTTTATGTAGCCTCAAATCATCTAATTTATAAACTATTCCATCAATATCGTAATTAAGGCTATCTCTATTATTTAGAATATATTTATGAAAATCTATCATTTCTTGCAGATTACAACAAAGTTTAGAAGGTTCATTGAGAGTAAAACCATAATTTTTTAATTTTTTTCTAATTTCTGATGTAGAATTTCCCAAGGAATTTCCTTCACACAATATAGTATATCCAAAAAAGCTTAATTTTCTGTTTTTAGTAATAATAGGGTTTAATTGTCTAACCGAACCAGCCGCTGCATTTCGAGGTGTAGAAAAAAGTTCTTCTCCATTTTTTTTTCTATCTTCATTCAGGCTAGAAAAAACATTTCTTGGCATAAATATTTCGCCCCTTATCTCCATTTTTGAAGGAAAGTCATTCGGTAATATTTTTTTGACTCCTGAAATAAAATTGACATTATTAGTAATATCCTCTCCTTTGACTCCGTCACCTCTTGTTAAAGCAAGTTTTAAAATTTTATCTTCATACCTTAGAGAAGCAGACAGTCCATCTACTTTAGTTTCTGCTATTATTTTGAATTCACCACTTATTGATTTAGTAATCCTTTCATAAAATTTTTCTACTTCCTTAATTTCATAAGCATTATTTAGTGAAAGCATGGGTATTTTGTGTTCTATAGTTCCTAACTTATTTTTTTTTTGACTACCTACTCTGATACTTGGACTTCCTTTGGAAATTAAACCTGGGTATTTTCTTTCTAGGTCTAATAGACTCCTTCTTAATTGGTCGTATTTTTCATCTGATATTTCTTGATAATTTTTATTATAGTATAAATCATCGTGATAATTTATGACTTTAATTAGTTCGTCAATTTTCTTTTTAACTTTTTTTTTTTCTATTTTCATATTACTTAGAGCTTTTAAGTTCTCTTATTAGCTTGTTTGCTGCCAATTTCGCTTCTTCCGTAACTTTTTCTCCTGATATCATTTTAGCAATTTCAATAGTTCTATCTTCGCTAGTTAATTTTTCTACATATGTAAGCGTTTTCTCTTCTGTAGTTCGTTTAAAAGATCTATAATGATGCATACCTCTGGAAGCTACTTGAGGCAAATGTGTTATAACCATAACTTGCTGGTGCTTTGATAATTGTTGTAATCTTTTTCCTATAGCGTCTGCAACTGCTCCGCTTACTCCTGAGTCAACTTCATCAAAAATAAGTGTTTTATTTCCAAGACTGCCAATTAAAACTAAGTTTAGGGCTAGCATAAGTCTAGAAAGTTCTCCTCCAGAAGAAGTCTTATGTATTTCTCCTTCATTAGCACCTTTATTTAAAGTAACAAAAAAACTAGCATCATTAGCACCCTGCGAATTCCAGTCCTTTTCTTCTTTAATTAAAATTTTAACTCTAAATTTAGCATCTTCCAATTTTAAAGGACAAAGTTCTTTATTTACTAAATCCTCTAAGATTAATGCCGTTGATTTTCTTTTTTCAGTCAAATCCTTGCAGTAGTTTCTAAATATTTTCTTTGTCTCTTCTAATTTAATACTAATTTTTTCTATATTGTCTATATTTTCATTTATCAGCGCTAATTCTTTTTCTAGCTTCTCTAATAAGTCATTGAGTTGGGACGGTTTTGTCTGTAATTTTCTTGTTATATTATTTATATCAAAAAGTCTGTGCTCTAATTTCTCTAGTTCTTTTTCATCATATTGAAAATTTTCTCTAAGTTTATTGATATTATTTAAGATTTCCTTAGTTTCTATTAAAATAATATTTAAAGATGCTACTATAGATTTTATTTCGATAATACTTCCAGAGTCTGATAAGACATTCTCTAATTTAGTATAATGAGATGCTAAGTTTGAATAACCACTTTCTTCCTCATTTAAAATATTAAATACTTCATTAATGGATAAAAATATTTTCTCATAATGATTTAACATTACTTTCCTGCTTGATAATTCTTCTTCCTCTCTGTCTTTTAAATTTAGACTTTTAATTAAATTAATTTTATTTTTAATTTCTTCTTCATATGTGATTTTATTTTCTTTAATTTTTTTTGCCTCTAAATATATTTCCTTTATTTTTTGAAATTTTTGAAACGCTTCTTTTGTTTTAGTAATCAAATTTCCATAATTTCCAAAATCGTCAAGTATTTCTATATGTGAGGAAGGGTCAAGTAGTCCAATTTTTTCATTTTGGCCATGTATTTCCACTAACTTTGACCCTACCTCTTTTAAATAGGATAATGTAACTGGTCTATCGTTAATAAAAGCTTTATTTCTTCCTGTTTTATTAATTACCCTTCTAAGAATTAGCACATCATCTTCAATGAGGTTTGAATTCTTTAATTCCTGATAATGGGGATGGTCTTTTCTAATTTCTATTTCTATACTAACACTTCCCTCTTGAGCAGAACTTCTGATAAGGTTTTGTTCTGATCTTCTTCCTAATGCTAAACCTAAAGAAGTTAATATTATTGACTTGCCTGCTCCTGTTTCTCCTGAAAAAATTATAAGTCCTGATTCTAAATCTAGTGTTAGTTTTTCAATTAAAACAATGTTTTTGATGAATATATTTCTAATCATCTATTTAATATTATTGATTATATTTTTTTCTTTAAGTAGTTTATAACTAAATTTATACCATTTACTCTCAGGAAAATTATAACCTAGTACTCGAGAATTAATTATAGCCTCTTCCTCTATACCTAATGAGATGTAAATCTCAACTATCCTATGCAACGCCTCTGGCACATAAATACTTGTTTGATAGTCATTTACAATCTTTTTAAATCTCTTCAATGCTGCTATAGGCTTTTTAAGTGATACATATGTTAGTCCTACTCTCAGCTCTCTTGCGGCTATATGATTTTCTAAATAAATTATTTTATAGTAAGACTCCTTTGCATATTTGGTATTTGGATATCTATCTAAAATAAGATTGAATGCATCATAAGCTAACAAAACAGCAGATTGGTCTCTTTTAACGTCAATAATTTGTTGGTAATAACACATTGCTAAGAGATATTGTGCATAAGCTGTGTATTCAGATGCAGGATATAAGCTAATGAATCTTTTTAAATTTGCCTCACTTTTAAAATATTCTCCATATTTATAATTTGAAAAAGATGACATTATTATAGATTTTTTTGCCCAAGGTGAGTATGGATGTTGTCTTTCTACTTCATCAAACTCCAAGGAAGCAGATTCATAATCTTTATTGAGAAGTTTATCTAATGCGCTATTGTAAATTGTACTTAGGTCTCTTTCTTGATAAGAAGACTCCTCTTCTTTCATAGATGCACAGCTGTTTAATACAAGTAATAAAATTATTATTAAATTATTAATTTTTGTATTTCTACTTTTATTTCTAATTTCTGATAACATTATATTTTAAATTATTTATATTAATACAAATAAAATATTTAGCAAAATGCAAAATGAAATTCTTAAATATTTATCCTTTGCTCACTATTTAGCAGACAATGCTGGTGACATTATTCTAAGATACTATAAAAGTAAAAAAATAAAAATCTTCTATAAAAATAATAATAAGAAAAGAGAGATATATACAAATACCGACTTAATAGTAGAGAAAAATATTATTAATTTAATTAAAAGACATTATCCTCAACATAATGTTATAGGTGAAGAAACTGGAAAAATAAAATCAAAGTCTAATTTTACATGGATTATAGATCCTATAGATGGAACAAAGGCATTTTCACTTGGCATTCCTGTATTTGGTGTGCTTATTGCGTTAAAATACAAATCTAAAATTATTTTGGGACTAGTTGATCAACCAATACTAAAAGAAAGATTTTGGAACAATTCTAAATTTTCATTTTTAAATAATAAAAAAATAAAAACAAGCGCATGTAAAAGCATTCAAAATGCTGCAGTAGCTTGTACGGACCCTAATATGTTTAATAATTTTGAAGAGCTAAATAGACTTTTATTTAAAAAATTTAATTTTATTAGATGGGGAACTGATGTATTAGGATACTTGAGATGCGCCGAAGGCAAATTAGACGTTGTGATAGAAAGGGATTTAAATTTGTGGGATGTTGCTGCCGTTGATCCAATTATAAAGAAATCTGGTGGAATGATAACTACTTGGGATGGAAAGGAAATTGGAACAAACGACACGGTATTGGCTTCTAGCAATCGTTCTTTACATCATTTGATTGTAAATAAATTGCAAAAATTTATATAAATACTATCTTAATATTATGAAATACGAAGAGATGAAATATGATTTAGTAATAGTAGGTGCTGGGCCAGCAGGACTTTCTACTGCTATAAAATTAAAGCAATTAGACAAGAAATTCAACACAGAACATAGTATTTGTATAGTAGAAAAAGGTGCAGAAGTTGGTTCACATATTATATCAGGTGCAATACTTGAACCTAGTTCATTGAATGAATTAATACCAAATTGGCGTGAAACTGACATACCAGTAAAAACTAATGTTGTGAATGAAAGCTTTTATTTTCTTACAAAAAACAATGCCCTAAAAATACCAAATGTTCTACTTCCTCAACAAATGAAAAATCATGGAAACTATATCATTAGTCTAGGAAATTTATGTAAATGGTTAGCTAATTATGCGGAAAGTTTGGGTGTTGATATATTTCCTGGTTTTACTGGGCAAAACTTGCACTTTGATGAAGACGGAGCAGTTAATGGAATTATCACTGGAGAAAAAGGAATTAGTAGGAATGGTGAAAAATCAAACCTCTACGAGCCATCCATAGCCTTAATTGGACGACAAACTGTTTTTGCTGAGGGATGCAGAGGTCATTTAGGGAAACAACTTATAAAAAAATTTAATCTTTATGAAGATAAGAATTTTCAAACTTATGCAATTGGACTAAAAGAGTTATGGGAAATTGATGATAAAAAATTTTCTAAAGGGAGTGTCCTGCACACTATAGGATGGCCATTGAATAATAATGCCTATGGTGGTTCTTTTTTTTACAAGCTTTCAGAAAATATAGCATCTGTTGGGTTCGTTGTTGGTCTAGATTATCAGAACCCGTATCTAAATCCTTATGAAGAGTTTCAAAAATTCAAGACTCATAAAAAAATAAAACCACTATTAAATGGAGGAAAAAGAGTTTCCTATGGAGCTAGAGCTCTAAATGAGGGGGGGTATCAGTCTTTACCAAGGTTAACATTTCCAGGTGGTGCCATTATAGGATGTGATGCAGGCACTTTGAATGTTCTAAAAATAAAAGGAAGCCACACTGCAATGAAGTCAGGAATGCTTTTTGCTGAAGAATTTCATAAATTCTCTCAAACTGGTTCAAAAGCAAAAGAAATCTCCAACTACAATAAAAGTTTTAAGGAAAGCACCATCCAGAAAGAGCTTTTTTATTCAAGAAATGTAAGACCTGGTTTTAAAAATGGATTATTTTTTGGCTTGATAAATACATTTTTTGATCAGAAAGTATTAAGAGGTAAAGCACCTTGGACTCTAAAGCATTCAAAAAAAGACAATGAAAAGATAAAAGGAAAAAATCTTTTTAAGAAAATTTCTTATCCTAAACATGATAATAAAATTACCTTTGATAAACTAAGTAATTTACCTTTTTCAGGGACTAATCACAAAGAGGACCAACCTTGTCATTTGTTAATAAAGGATATTAAACTTCCATTAGAAATTAATTTAAATTTATATGCATCTCCTGAAACCAGGTATTGTCCTGCAAATGTATATGAAATATTGGAACAAAATATAGAAAATAGTTCCTGCGAAAAGAAGCAATACAAGCTTCAAATTAATTTTCAAAATTGTCTACATTGTAAAACATGTGACATTAAAGATCCTTATCAAAATATTAATTGGGTTTCTCCTGAAGGTGGAGATGGTCCGAGATATTCTAATATGTAAGACAAGTCCCGTAATATCTAGTTATTTAAAATACAGCACTAATTACAGCTTCTTGTTTGAAATTCTTTATGTCTTCTTTTTTGCAAGTTTCTATAGAGTAGTTGGAAAAGTTTGAAAATATTTCTCTCATTATTAATTTATTTATTTCATGGCCTGGACAGTATGCTTTAATTGAACACTTCAAGCTTAAACCAGTTAAAGATAAGTCTCCTATCATATCTAGAATTTTATGTTGTACAAATTCTTTCTTGTCTCTAAGCCCGCTTTCGTTCAAAACTCTTTTATTTTTTATAACGAGCGCATTCTCCAAAGAACCACCCATGGCTAACCCAGACTCTTTCATGGACTCAACATCCTCGTAAAAGCAAAAGGTTCTTGCATTTAATACTCTATTATAAATTTCTTTTATCGAATTTCCTAATTTCAGCTGTTGTTGTCCTATAGGTTCTGGAAATTCTATTTTACAGTCTATTGAAAAATTATTTGAAGGACTTAATTCAATGTAGCTTTTACCATTTTTCACAGAAACATTTCTTTTGATTACTAGATATTTTTTAAATTTCTCACTTTGAACTTCAATACCTGCTTTTTTAATTATTCTATCAAATTCAATTGAAGAACCATCTAAAGCTGGTACTTCAGAAGAACTAACCTCTATAATTAAATTATCTATTCCATTTCCTTTTATGGCTGCTAGCAAATGTTCTACAGTAAAAACTCTAAATGTAGAGTCAAAGTTCTCTAGTGTAGTACATAAATTACTCTTTGAAATAAATTTATAATCAGCTGAAATTGTCTGATAAATGTCCTTATCTTTCCTTAGAAATAAAATTCCAGTATCAGCTTTTGCTGGCAAAAGCTTTACCTCACACTGAATACCAGAGTGTAACCCTATTCCTTTAAATGCTACTTCTTTTGATATAGTTTTTTGATATTGTTCACTTTCCATAAAAACATAATAATCATTAGCAATTAAAAAACTAGTAATATTTTATTACAATTATTACAAAATAATTAATCTCTATTCCTTCTCAAAAATGAGGGTATATTAACATTATCTTCATCTTGATAATTATCGATAAGGTTTTCTTGATTAGTAAAAATACTGTTACTATTTTCAACAATTGTATTTTCTAAGAAAGAAGGTTCCATCCTCTGAGTTTCTTTGTTGAGTTCTTTTTCATTATTATCATCAATAAGTTCTTTCTTTGTTGTTTTTAAGTCTAATGATTTATTTGCTACACCACTCACTAATGACATGGCTTTTTCTTTAACATTAGATAGTTTAGATATAAGACTATTATTCGTATTTTCATCTTTATTAAATTTATTTTCCTCATGCATGTTTGCATTCAAAACATCAGCCTCCCCGAAAGGATCTGGGTTAATTTTACTAGTCTTTTCTGGTATACTTTCTTCTTTTGGTATAAAATAATTTTCATTTAACTCAGGATCATCATTTTTTTCCGTATTTTTTTTATTTTTAGAATCTAATAAATCCATTGAATCTTTGTTAGACAAGAAATCTTCAAGATCACTCTGCGTAGTGGTTTTATTTTTTTTAAAGTCAGCTTTAACAGTATTTGAGTTTTGATTTTCAGTTCGACTAGCAACCAGTCTAGGTCTTAGAATGGCCTGATTTTCATCATCGCTATTCTTAAATTCATTTAAGCCTGAGCTTTGCTCTTTTGTAATTCCTGAAGCTAATAATGATACTCTAATTTTACCGTCTTCAATTTTTTCAACAGTATTACCTACTATCAGATTTACGTCTTCCTTACATTGCTTTTTTATATTAGCGGCTATTTCGTCAATTTCATATAGCTTAACATCCTCTCCACCCGAAATATTTATTATCACTCCTTTAGCATTTGCTATGGAAGTATCGTCTAATAATGGATTTGATATTGCTAATTCTGCTGCTTTAATTGCCCTATCTTCACCTTCTGCTTCTCCAGTTCCCATCATTGCTTTTCCCATTTCAAGCATCACTGTCTGTATATCTGCAAAGTCTAGGTTTATTCTTCCCTGTTTTACTATTAAATCAGTTACTCCTTTAACTCCATTGTATAATACCTCATCAGCCATTCTAAAAGCATCTACAAAAGTAGTGTCTTTATTAGCTATTCTGAACAAATTTTGATTAGGTATTATAATTAAAGTATCAACTGAGTCTGTCAGCTCTTTAATGCCTTTATCAGCTATCTTCATTCTTCTTATTCCTTCATACTCAAATGGTTTGGTCACAACACCAACAGTAAGTATGCCTCTTTCTCTTGCTGCTTCAGCTATTACTGGTGCAGCACCAGTACCAGTTCCTCCGCCCATACCGGCTGTTACAAACAACATGTGAGTACCCTCAAGCTGTTCTATCACGCTAGATAGAGACTCATCAGCCGCCTGTCTACCAATCTCTGGTTTTGCACCAGCTCCAAGACCTTTAGTCAATTCTGCTCCAAGTTGAACCCTTCTTTCGGCTAGTGAGCTAGCCAAAGACTGTGCATCTGTATTAGCAACTAAAAATTCAACTCCTTCTAAATGTGCTTCTATCATATTGTTAACCGCATTACAGCCAGCTCCTCCTACTCCAATTACAGTAATCCTAGGTTTTAATTGTTCATTTGTTGGTTGTTTTATATTTAAAGTCATAATTTTTACTCCTTTTAGTTAAAAAAATTTTCAGAAAGCCAATTTTTAATACTTGTAAAACTTAGCTTCTGTTCATTGATACTTTTTTTGTTAAAAAATATTTTCTCCTCTCTCTCATTTAAATAAATTTCTTGTTGTAGCAAACCTGCTACTACTGAATAAGATGTATCTATGTTATTAAAAAAATTAAATCTCAATTCTTTTGGCAATCCAATTCTTGAGTTATATCCAATAACATCTTTTGCCAAAACCAATAAACCATCAATTTGTGAGGCACCACCAGTAAACACTATTACTCTTCCAATAGAATTAATGTGACCAGATTTATTTATAGTTTCTTGTATCCATAATAAAATATTGTTTATTATAGGTTTAGTAACTTCTAGAATTTCTCTTCTAGTTATTTGTATGTAATCTTCAGAATTGTCAGAGTTAATTGAAGGTATTTCCAAAAAAACCTCGTTATCTTCATTGGACTCAATAACTGAAGAATGCATTACTTTTAGCTTCTCGGCCTCTTCTAAAGTAATACCAAATTTTCTTGCTAAAGAATTAGTTATATCATCTCCACCGTAATTTAAAGCATCAGAAAATATAAAATTATTCTCTGAGAACATTGACAAAGAAGTCGTTTTGGAACCCATATCTACTATAACGGAACCTAAAGATAACTCATTTTCATTTAATACAGCATAACCTGCAGCAGTTGATGAAATAATTATTTTATTGACGTCTACTCCACACTGATTAATGCATTCTATATAATTTTTATAGTGAGAAAAACCTATATAAGAAAGTATGAATTCCACCTCAATATTTTTACCGAACATTCCGATTGGATTTTTAATGCCACTTGCCTCGTCGATAGAAAAACCTACAGGAGCAGCATAAATAACTTTTTTATTAGAAAAAAAATCATTTTTTACTAATTGGTTTAAGCTCTCACTTATATCTAAGTTAGAAACTTTCTTTTCTTTAATAGAAATTTTACTTTTAAATAATTTTGTTTTTGTATTGGCAGAAGATATGGATACAGATAAACCATTTTTAACTTTTACTCCCGCTTGTTTTTCTGCACTTTTTATTGAACTTGAAATACTATTAATTGCTGCAAAAAAGTCAGTAATTATTCCAGAATTAATTCCTTGAGATTTATTATATCCTACTCCTATTACTTTACAAATTGATTCTGTCTCTTCATTTGCAATCATACAACATACCTTACTTGTGCCAATATCCAATGCCGAGACAATGTTATTTTTTATATTCATATCTTACTTTCTTTAATGAAATTACTATTCATATCTAATTTAATAATCATTCTGTCTTTTATTCTAAGATCAATTTTTCTTAATTTATTTGATAATAATCCATATTTTTCATGAATTTCTTGTACTTTTCTAAAAGCCTCTTTAGCGTTTTTTTCTGGTAGATCTATCGTAATGTTAGACGAGTATAGCAATGACCATCTTCTATCAGATACTAACCTAGCTTTAGTAATTTTTTCGGCGAGCGATGGAGACCCACTAAATATAAAAGACAATTCCTCTAGTTTTTTATTTGCTTTCTCGCCACTCAATAAAAGTAAATTTTCGTACCTTTTGTTAACATTCTCATATTGAGTAATTACTTTCCCTTCTTTATTTAAAAGATAAAATAAGTTTTCTTCATAATAGATATATTTTGGCACCTCTTCTTCAATAAGAACTTTTAATTTATCTGGTATTACTAATGTTAAATTAACCCCTTTAATCCAACCAATTGTTTTAAGTTTATTTTTTGTTTGTTCCAGATTAATACAGAATAAATTTGAGCATTTATAGTAAACAATATTATCAAAGATTTCTTTCTCTTTAATAGAGTCTATTTTATTAATATCTAGATCTTTTAAAATAAAACCAAGTTTTATTAAGGTATCATCTATTAGTTTATTGCCTAATATTAGAGACTTCTTATAAATGAAGATTGAAAAAAAGGATAATATAAATAATATAAGTAGGACTTTTGTTTTTTTGATTTGTATCAAATAATTTAATATATTCATTTATTTACTCCTGCATCATTTAGTATAAGTTTTATTAATTCTTTAAAAGACAAGCCCGCATTCTTTGCTATCTTTGGAACTAGAGAATTTTTAGTAAGTCCAGGCTGGGTATTTATTTCAAGTAAATATAATCCTTCTAAACCCATCTTCAGGTTTAATCTAAAATCTACTCTGGTTACACCTTTGCAGTTTAAAATGTTGTTAGCCTTAATAGAGTCAGCTAATAACTTCTTCTTTATTTCTGGTGGTAAATAATCTGCTGAAATATATTCTGTATTACTTGATTTATCGTATTTAGCTTTATAATTGTAGAAACGTTGCTTAGGACTGACTTCTAAAATTCCTAATGTTTTCTCACCAATTACTGCTACCGTAATATCTTTACCCTCTATATATTCTTCGGCTATAAATATCTCATTCGGTAACTCTTTAATTGCATCCTCTATAATAGTATCTTGTTCAATAATTTTTATACCTAAACTAGATCCACCTGACACAGGTTTGATTATGTAAGGTCTATTAAAAGGTTGAGCAACTTTCATAGTAACTAGATTTACTATTTTACTATTTGGTACTTTTAAACCTACACTTTTAAATATATCTTTTGCATATTGTTTATGCATACCTATAGCAGAAGCTGTAACACCCGAATGAGTGTAAGGTATATCCATATATTCTAGTAGACCTTGAATCTTTCCATCTTCTCCCCAATTACCGTGAAGAGCATTAAAAACTATATCTATATTTTCCTTATTTTTTATAATCCATTCAGGAAAAGTCTTGTCTACTTCAACTGGGATAACATTAAAACCCAATGATATTAATGCCTCTTCTACACTTGAAGCAGAGTTTCTTGAAACCGCAGCTTCATTTGAAAATCCACCCTTTAGTAAAGCTATAGTTTTATCCATCAAAATACCTCTTGTATTTTTTTTTACTTCCTATAATTTTTATTTCCCACTCAAGGTTTATTCCCTTGACAGCTTTAACTTTTTTTCTAATTTTTTCTCCCAGCTTTTCAATATCTGCAGAACTACAATTTCCAGAGTTAATAATAAAATTAGAGTGCATTTTAGATAGTGTTGCCCCTCCCTCAAACATATCCTCACAACCACTATCTTTTATAAGCTTCCAAGCTTTAGCATTATCCGGATTCTTGAATGTGGAACCCCCAGTAGCATTTTTAATGGGTTGAGAATTACTTCTTTTTTTCTGAAATGTTTCAATTGTTTTTAAGATATTTTGACTTTTATCTTTTTTACAATTAAATATTGCTTCTAAAATAATATTACTTTTAGGTATCATTGAAAAGCGGTAAGACATTTTGAGCTCTGTTCTTTTATAAGACTTAATATTTCCTTTTCTATCCAAAACTTTAATTCCTACAAGAAAATCAGAAGTTTCAGACCCAAAAGCCCCTGCATTCATTGAAACAGCTCCACCTACAGTTCCAGGTATGCCAGAAAAAAACTCTAATCCTGATAAATTTTTATTTGCTAGGATTCTGGATAGTTTTATACAATTATAACTAGCACCAACTTGTATTCGATAATCATTTAATATCTTAAGTGCACTAAAACTTTTTCCTAGCTTTACAACTACTCCTCCTAATCCTCCATCTCTTATAAGCGTATTTGAACCTGCACCAATAATTGTAAGCGGTATATTTTCAGATAATTTGCTCAAAAATATTCTTAAATCTTTTAAATCTTTTGGTAGGAATAAAACTTCTGCATCTCCTCCAACTTTAAACCAATTAATTTGTGATAATTTATATTCTTTTCTTATCTCTCCTTTAACTTCAGGAATATTGATTAATTGATTTTTAAACATCTTATAGTTTCTCACTTTGTATATCCTTGTTGATGTAACCTATAAAATTTCTTGCATGGTTAGTTATATCACCAGCTCCCAAAAAGATTAAAACATCTCCTTGAAGTAAATTTTCTGATAAAAAATCATGAAGATTTTGTAGTCCATTATATTTTCTAACATCTTTATGTCCTGCAGATATTAAAGATTTTATAAGATTTTCCTTATTAATATTTTTTATTTCATCCTCGCCAGCTGCATATACATCCATTATAAAAACTGTATCAGCATCATTAAAAGCTGTGGTAAAGTCCTCAAAAAGCATTTTAAGTCTTGTGAATCTATGTGGTTGAACAACTGCAACCACCCTACTCTTTGAAACACTTCTTGCAGCAGACAAAGAAGCCCTAATTTCTGCTGGATGGTGACCATAATCATCGAAAATTTTTATACCTTTAAAATTATTTATCAAGGAAAATCTCCTATTTACTCCTTGAAAACTTTTTAAAGCACTTTTTACAATTTCTATTGGTATACCTAACTCTAAAGACATCGCGCATACGGCTAGAACATTTTGTACATTATGGATACCTGGTATATTAGAGACAACGCTTTCTATTTTTTTTCTAGAAGCTTCGACTTTGGGGCTTATTTCTAAAGTAAAAGATGTTTCTGTATCTTTAAATTGAATATTTTGAGCTCTATAATCAGCTTGTGGACTTATTCCATAAGTTATAATCCTTCTATCTTCTATTTCTGACGTTATGCTCTGAATAGTAGGATTATCTAAACAAAGCACAGCAGTTCCATAAAACGGAATATTATTGATAAACTGTTTAAATGAATCTTTAAGATTTTTAAAGCTTTTGTAAAATTCTAAATGCTCATTATCTATATTTGTTACAATTATGTTTGTGGTCGGAAGTTTCAAAAAACTGCCATCAGATTCATCAGCCTCTACTACCATCCAATCACTGAAACCAATCTTTGCATTACTATTATATGAGTTGATAATACCTCCATTTATAACAGTCGGATCATACTTTGCTTTTTCTAAAACAGTTGCCATTAATGAGGTTGTTGTAGTTTTTCCATGAGTTCCACCAATAGCAATATTTTTTTTAAATCTCATTAATTCTGCCAACATTTCTGCTCTCTTTACTATAGGCATTCTTCTTTTTCTAGCCTCTGTTAGCTCAGTATTATCATTTTGTATAGCAGAAGAAATTACTATCATGTTAGCATTCTCAATATTACTTTCAGAATGACCAATAAATATTTTAATGCCAAGACTTCGTAGTCTTTTTACATTTTGATTGTCAGAAATATCACTACCACTTACTTCAAAATCTAAATTTTTTAAAACTTCAGCAATACCACTCATACCTATTCCACCAATGCCTATAAAATGTATTAAGCCTATTTTCTTATCAAAGTTTTGCATCAAAAACTCCCATTACTAAACTACAAAATTTTTTTGATGCATAAGGTTTAGCTATAGATCTTGCATTATTAGAATAAAGACTTAATAACCCTTTTGTTGTAAGTATTTTTCTAACGGAATTAATGAATTCATTTTTAAGAATTTTTTCTTCACTGAAAGTCCATGCAGCTTTCATCTTTAAAAGATTTTTTATATTTAAATATTGATGATTTTCTATCGCTGTTGATAAAGGAATATATATAGCTGGTATTTTAGCTGTTAAATTTTCTGCTATCGTCGAAGCTCCAGCTCTACATATAACTAAATGAGAAATTTGTAAATGATATGGAATATTCTCAATAAATTCTTTTACTTCTGCTTTTATATTTGCAAGTTTATAGTCAATAATTACATTTTTTTTCTGCTCTTTCTTAACTTGATGTGTAACTTGTATATTTTTTCTTAATTTGTAAGGAAGATTAGATAAACTTTTACTTATATTTTTGGATAGTGCTAGAGAACCCAAGCTACCTCCTAAAATCAAAATTCTATATTTTTTTTCTTTCAACGGCTCTCTAAATGATCGGTTAAATAGTTTTACTATTTCTTTTCTTACAGGTGTTCCTAAAACTATGGACTCAAGATTATTATATTCTATTTTATAAGCTGATGTTCTTAATGTTACAAATCTCCAAAATATTTTATTCGCCTTTCCTAATACTGCATTAGCTTCATGTAGGATAATATTTATTTTTAATATCTTGGCGACTATTAGAACTGGAACTTGAACATAACTTCCGAACCCAATAACCAATTTTATATTCTTTCTTTTCAAAATAAAAAAAGATTTTATACAACTATGAAAAATCAAAACAATAGAAATTATTTTTTTTATTATACTCTTACCTGCATATCCTTTTACATTAATGATATCTGGTTCATATTTTGATAAATGATGATTATTGTAACCTCTTATATCCGTAATTATGCTTACACTTAATTTATTATTTATCAATTCGTCGTAAACCGTAATAGCAGGGTAAATATGGCCTCCTGTTCCTCCCGTTACAATGAGTATATTTTTTTTAAATTTCTTTTTAGTCATGAATATGAGATGCCTCCAAACCTTTTCCTAGTAATAGAAAGCATCATTCCCAAACCTATACATGTAGAAATTAAAGAAGAACCCCCATATGAAATTAAAGGTAATGGTATTCCTGTTATAGGAATAAGTTTTACTGACACACTAATGTTAATAAGAGACTGTAAAATAAACATTACTAGTAATCCTGAGCATGCAACTATGGAAAATTTATCTTCACAATCACTAACTCTATATAAACCTCTAAAAAAAATAGTAAAAATTATAAAAATAATTACAAAGCATGTGATAATTCCATATTCCTCTGCTATGACGGGAAATATAAAATCTGTATGTGCATCAGGTATATTTTTTTTAATTGTTCCTTCTCCTGGTCCTTTTCCAAAATATCCACCTGCCTGGTAGGCCTCCATTGATTTTTCTATCTGATAATGATTACGTTCTTCATTAAAATAATTAGAAATCCTACTTTTAACGTGAGAAGTGGAGAAATAAGCTACAAGAAAAAAAAATAAAATATTCGCAAAAGTTATTAATACCCATTTTATATTTATTCCAGCTATAAAATATTGAGCAAAGAAGACTAAAAAAATAATAGTAAGCATACTAAAGTTTGGCTGCAAGACTAATAATATACTCGTAAAAATAAGCAAGAAAAAAGCAATGAGGTTTCCATGTAGTTTTAAATGTTTATATTCTATTTCTTCTTTAATTGTTAGAAAGTATGAAAATATAATGATTAAAAATGACTTGAAAAATTCTGACGGTTGAATTGTGAAACCTAAAAATTCCAACCATCTTGCCGCTCCATTATTTACGTTATTTTGAATTAAGGTAATTAGCATTAAAAAAATACTTACACCACCTCCTAGAAAAGAAATATTAATTATGCCCTTTAATGAAAAAAAAGAGAAAAGTAATAATGTGGTAAGTGCTAAGATTATAAAAACTCCATGTTTTTTTATAAAATATAGCTCAGTTAAATCTTTCTTGATAGCAATGCTAGGACTAGATGTAGTAACAAATAAAATACCTAAACTTATTAAAAAAATAATCATGGAGAGATTAAATAAGTCTACCGACTTCGCCCAGTGAGAGAAAAGATTTATAGAAAATGATTTATTGTTTCTCATGCAGCATCCTCCCTCAATTTCTTAAAGATATTTTTAAAGTGTTCTCCTCTTTTTTTAAAATTTTTATATAACCCATAAGATGCTGAAGCTGGCGAAAGTAATACGGGATAATTTTTTTTCGAGAACTCACTTGCTTTATAAGAAAACCTGACTGCCTCATTCATATCTTTACAAAAATATTTTCTAGAAGCACTTCCAAAAACTTTCCCTATATCCTCTGCCGTCTCTCCGAATAAAAAAATAGCAAATATTCTGTTAGTGAATCTTTTTAGAGGTTTGTAGCTTTCTCCTTTTTTTGACCCACCAGCAATTAAGATGACTTTATCAAAAGACTCTAGAGCTGAACAAGTTGCTGCTACATTAGTTGCTTTTGAGTCATTATAAAAGCTAGTTTTATTTACCTTTCCAATAAATTCTATTCTGTGGGGCAACCCTTTGAAATTAAGTATTTTTTTAAAAATAGTATTAGCTTTTATATTTGATGCTTTTAAAGCAGCAAATGCAATACAAAAATTTAACCTATTATGCTCAAGTTTAAGAAAAATATTTTCTTTTAATTCATGAATTTTATAATCAAAATAGTTATCTACAAATTGTTTATCTTTGAAACTAATACCGTTTTTTAAAGTATTTTTGTTAGAAACCCATATGATTTTTAATTTTTCAGATTTTTTATTATTATATTTTCTCCTTAAATTTAAATCGTCGTAATTTAATATCAAATAATCATTCTTTTTTTGGTTTTTGGTTATATTAAATTTAGCATTTTTATAATTTTTAAAATTTCCATGATGCAAAATATGGTCTGGTTTTATGTTGGTTATAACAGAAATACTTGGTCTTATCTTATGTATATAGTCCAATTGAAAAGAAGATAATTCTACAACAACGTTTTTATTAATTTTATTAAGATTGTCTAATACTAAATTACCGTAGTTACCTAATGGTTTTGTATTTAATGCTTTGGCAATCATCATCGCAACTGTAGATTTTCCGTTTGTTCCTGTTACGGCAATCAACTTAATTTTAACATCTAAATTACTTATAGAGTAAAGAAAGAGATCAATGTCAGTAGAGATATGTATACCTTCTTTAATGATTTTTTTTACTATGAAATGTTTTCTACTTACACCAGGGGATACAAAAATAAAATCATAATATTTTAATTCTAAATCTTTTGGATCTATTTTTTTAAATTTTTTATTACAATTATTTTTATTATTATCATCCCAGAAGAATATTTTACATTTCTTAGCACTAAGAAATTTTGCTACTGATTTCCCTGTCTCACCAAAACCGATTATTAATATTTTTTTATAATAATATTTATTTTTTAATGACATAGTCTTTTATCTAATCTTCAAAGTTACGAGACTTGCCATTGCAAGTATGATTGATATTATCCAAAACCTAATAACTATCGTTGACTCCGACCAACCTTTTTGTTCAAAATGATGATGCAAAGGAGCCATTCTAAAAACTCTTCTTTTTGTTAATTTATATGATACTACTTGTACTATTACTGAAATAGCCTCTAATACAAAAAGACCTCCTGCCATTACAAGAAGAATTTCATTTTTGGTCATAACGCTAATTGCTCCTATGGATCCACCAGCAGACAACGAACCTGTATCTCCCATAAAAACTTTTGCTGGAGGGGCATTAAACCATAAAAAACCAAGACCTGCTCCTACTAAAGCAGCACAAAATATAGTAATCTCACCAACTCCGTCTATATAAATTAAATTTAAATAATTAGAAAAAATACTATTACCAACCAGGTAAGAAATAATAGCAAATGTACTTGCTACAATTATTATTGGGACAATAGCTAATCCATCTAATCCATCAGTAAGGTTTACCGCATTTGATGAACCAACTACCACCAAAACTGAAAACACAAACCAAAAATAACCTAAATCTATTATTAGCTTTTTAAATACCGGAAAAGTTAGTGAAGTATTTACTTCTTCTGAAATATTGAACAGTGTCACAGTAAAGACTAAAGAAATAATTATCTGAAAAATAATCTTTAAAAAACTAGACAAACCTTTATAAGAATTTCTAGATAATTTGATATAATCATCGATAAAACCAATTAAACCAAATGAAAAAGTAACAAATAGAATGAGCCAAATATATTTATTATTTATGTCTGCCCATAATAAAGTAGAAGATATCACAGCCAATAAGATCATTGTTCCTCCCATTGTAGGCGTGCCTTTCTTAGCTTCTATTTGCCATTTTGGCCCATCTTCTCTAATTGGTTGTCCGATCTTTTGTTTCTTTTTAAGAAAATTTATTATGTGCGGTCCTGCTAAAAAACTAATTAGTATGGAAGTTATAAAAGCTGCTCCTGATCTAAATGTTAGATACTTAAATATATTTAGAAAGGTATAATCTCCTACATAGTCATATAAAAAATTATATATCATTTATTTTATTTCCTTCTATATTTTCAATAATTTTTTTTAGACCAATCCCATTTGATCCTTTTATCAGAATTAGATCTCCACTATTAATAATATTTTTAAATTTTTCTAAAAGGTTTGAGTTGTCTTCAAAATGATATTTTTCCAGGCTATTAGGTATAGTTCTGAAAACTTGTTTCATATATTTTCCTTTAGTAAACAAAATATCTATCCCTGTGCTAAGGATTACTTCTTTAAATGCTAAATGAAATTCTAAGCTTCGCTGTCCTAGTTCTAGCATATCACCGAGTATTACAATTTTCTTTCCAGATGATTTAATGTCTTTAAAAGAAAATAATGAAGCTTTCAAAGAAGCAGGATTTGAATTGTAGGTGTCATCTATTATTGTAATGATCTTACCATCAATCTGATAACTACTCTTACTTCCTCTTCCTCTAGGAATTTTATAATCACTTACTCCATTAAGAATTTTATTCATGTCGTAATTATAAAAATAACCAGTTGCTATTACTGAAAGGCTATTTAATATCCAATGTTCGCCTAGAATTGGCATTTTCCAACTAATTTTTTTTCCAAAAGCAATTGCATCTACTAAATATTTTCCTCCAGAAATTTTTAAGTTTTCTAGTCTTATATTTGCATCTTTAGCTTTTCCGTAAGTTATTACATTCTTTAACTTAAGTTTTTGTGCTTTTTGATGAATAAATTGACTATAGTTTGTATCAATATTAAAAATACAGCAGCCGTTTTTGGGAAGGTTATCTAGTATTTCTGATTTAGCCTGTGCTATCTTTTTTAAAGTCCTGAGTCCAATTAAATGAGAGTTTTCTATGGCTGTTATAATAGCCGTCTCTGGCAAACAAATCTCAGTAAGATTTCTGATTTCTCCTATCCTATTCATCCCCAATTCAAGTATGCAAACACTTGCTTTTTTAGGCATTCTACATATACTCAAAGGGACTCCAATATGATTATTAAAATTACCTTCATTGGCATGCACTTTTTTCTCTATTTTTTCTAGGGCTATTCTCAACATCTCTTTGGTTCCTGTTTTACCAACACTTCCAGTAACGCAAATGAATCTTGCATCACTACTTAAACGAATTTGCCTTGCTATTTTCTGAAGAGCTACTAAAACATCTTCTACTTTAAGGTATGGAAATACTCTCTTTGTATTAATTTCTTTACTAATTAATGCTGCTTTTGCTCCTTTCTTAAAAGCATCCTTAATATACTTATGACCATCATGATTACTGCCTTTTAATGCACAAAACATATCTCCTTTTTTTAGACTTCTGGTATCAATTGATATTCCTGAAACTTCCCATTTTGTATTTGTTTTTCCGTTAGTAATTCTTCTTAGATTTTCAGAGTCCCATAAGCTAAACATCAAGCTATTCTCCTCAAAGCATCTTCAGCAATTTCTTTATCATTAAAGGGTATTTTTTTTCCTTGCACTTCTTGATATTTTTCGTGTCCCTTTCCTGCAATAAGCAATATATCCTCATTCTTCATACAATTGACAGCTTTGAATATTGCCTTTTTTCTATCTCCCATATTCACAGCCTTTTGACAGAATTTAGTTAATTGTTCTCTAATTTCAGAAGGATTCTCATTTCTCGGATTATCATCTGTTATAAAAATTTTATCTGCTAATTTATTAGCTATCTTAGCCATAATTTTTCTTTTTCCTTTGTCTCTGTCTCCACCACATCCAAAAAGCACTATTAATTTAGACTTCTTTTTTTTTATCTTATTAAGTTCTAACAAACTTTTTTCTAGAGATTTTGGAGAATGTGCATAGTCAATAAAAATTGATAATTTTTTATTTGTAATATCTTTTAAAATGGTTAGCCTTCCAGGAGGATTTGTAATTTTTACTATTTCTTTTAAAATTTTTTTCAAGGAGATTCCTTGAGCATTAGCAACTGCTAGTGCCGCTACTAGATTTTCAATTTGGTAATCAGCGAACAATTTACATGAGAATTGATGAATTTTATTTTTATATAAAATTTTAACTATAGAAAAAGTAGATTTCCTAATAATATCTTGAATTTGCCAGTCACTTCTGGAAAAACCATAGGTAATATATTTTATATTTTTNTTGATGCAGATTTCTCGTATTAGTTNTCCATATTTTTTATCTGTATTTATTATCGCTAATCCGGAATTAATCAAAATCTNAGAAAATAGTCTCTTTTTAGCAGAGAAATAATTCTTCATATTTGAGTGATAATCTAGATGGTCTCGCGTAAGATTTGTAAATATCGCGTAATTAATTTTTAATGAGTCTAATCTTTTCTGATCAATTGCATGACTAGAGGCTTCTAATGCAAGGTAATTAATTTTTTTTAATTTTAGAATTTCTAACTCTTTATGTAAGGCAATAGGGTCTGGAGTAGTAAGGTTAGTTTTTTTATAAACCTTCTCATACTTTATCCCTAAAGTACCAATAGTGGCAGATTTATAATTATTTTTTTTCCAAATGTATTGCAAGTAGTGAGCTATGGATGTTTTGCCGTTGGTTCCTGTTATTGCAGTAATATTCTTGGGCTGTTTAGGATAAAAAGCCTTAGCAATTCTTGAAGTAGACAGCCTAATATTTGAGCTTCTTAATATATTAATAGATTTTAAATTTATTTTTTTTTTAATTGAGGAATTAATTAAAACTGCATTTATACCTTTACTTAAGGCCTCATTTAAAAATGCTAAGCCATTAAATTGCTGCCCTTTTATTGCGACAAATAACATTCCTGGTTTAGCAGATTTCGAATTAGTTGTAATCCCAGAAATATTAGCTTTTTTTTTAACAAAATTTTCTAATGTTATTTCTTTTTCTATTATTTTAGTAAGATGCAAAATTTAAATTATCCTCTTCCTTAACTATTAATTGTTGTTCAGCTTCAATATTTATTGGCAAACCTAAAATTGGTAAAATTCTTTTTAAAATTTTCGAGGTAGTTGGAGCAGCGGTAGCACCTCCTGTAAAGCTATCAGATGTATTTTTATTAATTCTAAAATTTGGCTCATCAAAAAGTACCAAAGATATATATTTTGGATTTTTTGCAGGAAACACAGATAAAAAAGATGAAACTAATTTATCTTTTTCATATTTACCTTTTTTTGTTTTTTCTCCTGTTGCAGTCTTACCACCAATATCATATCCCTTAACGAATGCTTTCTTTCCCGTACCATTTAATACATTTTCTTCCATTAAATCTAATAAGGCCTTTTTAGTCTCAAGTGATAAAAATTTATTTTGTGATTTTCTTTTACTTTCTTCCCTTTTTCTAATACTTAGTTCTGGAAACTTATAATCACTAAATATTAAAGAGGCCGCTTCAATCATATTCATTGGAGTTATTGATATACCATGTCCAAATGATAATGTTGCTGTTTCAACCTTTCCCCATATTTTAGGAACTATAGGTCTTGATTTCTCAGATAGATCGATGCTGGAAAAGTTTAAAATTCCTATTTTTTTATAAAACTCTTTTAAACCTGAAGCTCCTAACTCTAAGCCAATTAAACTAGCACCAATATTAGAGGATTTTATAAAAACTTCTTTAGTATTTAAAATTCTGTTTTCTGGATGAAAATCATGGATAAAGTAATTAGAAACCTGTAGAGGCTTTCTTGCATCAAACGAACTTGTTAAATTAATTACTGTTTTTTCTAATGCCGCTGCAATTGTAAAAATTTTAAAAGTGGACCCCATTTCATAAACATTAAGTGTAGATGTATTTCTATAGCTTTCTATTTTTGGATTTATACTTTTATTAGGATTAAAGTCAGGCAAACTTACTAATGATAATATTTCAAAAGAATTCAGGTCTACAATTATAGCAGCAGCACTTTTGGCTCCTATTTTTTCGTAGGTTTTGTATAGTTCTTCTCTGACCGCGTATTGAACCCTTAAATCTAAAGCAAGAGAAATACTATCCCCATCTGTCAAAAATTTATTAAATGATTTTTCAGCACCATACACACCATAATTCAAGCTATTAACATGCCCTAGTAAATGTGAAGTTAAGTTTTGATGAGGATAAAATCTTTTCATCACAGAAAAAAACTCTAATCCAGGCAACCCCATATTATTTATTTCTTTTGCCTTTGGAGCGCTTACGTTTTTTTTAATTAATACTTCATACTTAGTTTTATCATTTAGCTTTCTCTTCAAAAAGGCTTTGTCAATACTTGGTAATTTAATTGATAGTTTTTTTATTGTTTCATCTACATTATGTATATTTTTTGGGTATGCTTTTAAATTATATTTGAATATATTTGATGCTAATATCCTTCCATTTCTATCCTTAATGATACCCCTTTCTTTATTATCATTAGTTGTATTGATTTTATTATCTTTCAAAGTATTACTAGAAAGTTCTTTCTTATAATTTATTTCAAATATTTTAATTATTACAACAAACCCAACTAGGGAAAATAAAAATGCTGTTATCAACAATCTTCTATTTCTAGAATTTTTTCCTTCTATTCTATTATCTAGTAAATTCTTTTCAAAATCGTTATAACTAAGATTCAATCTTTATCTCCGCTTATAGATAATAATCTTTTAAGGCCTTCCTTGCCTATGATATCTCCTATTTCATATTTAAAATATTTAGATGATAGTTTTTCAATTTTTTCTGGCGAAGATATGTATTCCCATTCAGACTTTAAAAAGTTCAAATGATGCTCTAGTTTGACGTTTTCTTCCTTTACTGTAATAAGCTTTTCATCCAATTGATCTATTCTTAAATTCAAAAAAGTAATAGCTGTTAAAAAAAGAGACAAAAAAGAAAGAAGAATAATTATATTTTTCATAATATTTAATTATCTAACCTTTCAAGAACTCTTAACTTAGCTGACCTTGCTTTTTTATTTTCTATAATTTCTAGCTTTTTTGGTTTAATTGCCTTTCTAGAAATCTTTTTAAAATAAAATTTATCCTTATTAACATCTAAGGGTAAATGTCTATTAGCATTAGCTATATTTCCACTGAGTTTATTAAATAGGACCTTTACTATTCTATCTTCTAAAGAATGAAAACTTACTATAGCTAATCTTGCTCCTGGAATAAGTAATTTTTCTACATTAGTAATCAATTTCTCAAGTTCATAGAGTTCTTTATTCAAATAAATTCTTAGTGCCTGAAAAACTTTTGTAGCAGGATGAATTTTTAATTTTTTCTTCTTTCTTACTACTTTAGTAACAATTTCAACTAATTCAAAAGTAGTACATAAAGGTTTTAGCTTTCTTTCTTTAACTATAACACTTGCTAACTTTCTGCTATTTTTTTCCTCTCCATATTGCCAAAAAATTTTCGATAATTCATTTTCCTCGAAAGAATTCAAGATTTCTTCAGCTGTGGGACCTTTCTTCGACATTCTCATATCAAGAGGACCATTTTGCATAAATGAGAAACCACGTGCACAATTGTTTATTTGCATGGAGGATAAACCAAGATCAGCAACTAAACCTCCAGAAATTATATTTAAACCTTTTTTTTCTAATGCTATTTTTATATTACTGAATTCAGCAAGAATAAAATCGAACCTATTTTTATAAGTTTTTTTAATATCATCAGCTAAAGACTTTACATCTGGGTCTCGATCTAGAGATATAACTTTGCAATTAGCTTTTTCTAATATTTTCTTTGTGTAGCCTCCGCATCCAAAAGTCGCATCGACGTAAGTTAATTTATCTCGTACATTTAGACATTCAATAGTTTCATTTATCAAAACTGGTCTATGTAATAAATTATTCATTAAAAACTTCTTACGTCTTTCTTTTTTTCATATATTCTCTTGCCTTTTGTTCATAATTAGCAAAAGAGTTTGGTTCCCATATTCTAAATTTTCTACCCATACCAACAAATAATGCATCGTTAGCAAGAGATGAGTTATTTCTCAAAATTTCGGGTATTAAAACTCTTCCTTCTTGATCAAATGGCAACATTGAGGAACCAAAAATTAATGTAGCTTCGTATTCATTAGTTTCTAATAGAGGGTCTTGTTTATCTAACCATTCTTGATAGTTNGCTAAATATCTTTGAGAATATCCTTCAATAGAATTATAGTCTTGAGATGATTGAGCAACGATACCTGAAAATTCTTTTCCTAAAAGTTTTTGTCTCCATAAAGCAGGAACGCTTATTCGACCCTTCTTGTCTATTTTATTTAAAAATTTTCCTACAAACTCTGTCATAATCTNGTATTAATATGGTAAAATATAGTGCTAACATGGGAATTTATGGTCGTCAATGGCACTTTAAAAAAAAATATGTGTATTCTTTATTTGTTTATATTTTGTTCTATTTNTGTTCGAAGACAGTCTATAAGCCGGTTTCTGTATTCGGCAGTTATCCATCTAGAACTAATATCACTATTAGTTTCAAGCAACCTACCCAGACGCTATTCTGGAGCTATTTGCGTCTCTATTTGGTCTTGCTCCCGGTGGGGTTTACCTTGCCATTAATGTTACCACTAATGCGGTGGGCTCTTACCCCACCTTTTCACCCTTACCTGTAGGCGGTTTATTTTCTGTGGCACTTTCCCTAAAGTTTCCTTTGCCGGGTGTTACCCGGCACCGTTGCTCCTGGAGACCGGACTTTCCTCTTTTAAAATAAAAGCAACTGCCCGACTGTCTTCTTTATAAGAATTTAATAAATATCTTAAAAGTCAAGCATTTTTGATAATATTATCTATCTTAGAACAGACACTATCATCTACTATGCCATTGATTTGTTCTGGTAAAAATCTTCTTTGAAAGGCTTCTATAGTTAATTTCGTAACTAAATCAAATTTATTATTTTCTGTGCAATTATAACCAATTTTCTTTAATTTTTTTTTTAGAAATAGAATTTCCTTTCCACTATCTCCTAACGAAAAGACAATATTTTTTTTAAGTTTTATTTTGTTGGATGGCCAATAAGCAAGGTTTTTTTTTGCTAACCTTTGCCAACTAAATAATTCTCCGGGGTCTGCTTTTCTTGTTGGAGAAACATCTGAATGGCCNAATANNTTTTTTATNTTNANATTGTATTTAGTTANAATAATTNTTAATAGTTTTTCTANAGAATTCATTAAATGATTAGAGTAGTCTCTATAATTCTTTCCATGTCCTGGATTTTCTAATTCAATTCCTATTGATGATTTATTAAGCATTTTATGATTTCTCCAACAAGAAACTCCGGCATGCCAGGCCGATTTATCCTCATCAACTATTTTAAAAATTTTTCCTTTTTGAGAAATTAACCAATGGCAACTAACATCAGAGGAACTATCCTTAAATTTTTCTAAGCAACTCTTTAAAGAATTCATGCCTGTATAATGAATTATAACATACTTTATAGTCTGTCCTTTTCTTTCTGAAAAATTTGGAGATAAAAAACTTTTATAAGATAGATTATTGTCTGCTTTTTTTAATTTTGTTATACGCTTCATTAATAATTACCATTTTATTATTAGCTAGTTCCAAAAAATCTTTTGGAAGTCCTAAACCTTGAAGTCTATCTGGATGATAGTCCTTTACTATTTTTTTATATTCTTCATTAATTTTTTTCATACTATCAGACTCTTTTACTCCAAGTATTTTATAATAATGAGGCAGTTTATTAGTCTCCTTTGAAGACCTTTGACTATATAAATTTTGAATGCTTTCGTATTCTTTTTTATCAAATTTAAATATGTTTGATATGTCTAAAAGCATTTTTTCTTCGTTACGATGTAAATTACCATCAGCATAGGCAATAGCAAATAAAGAACTTAAGATTTCATTTAATAAGTTTTTATCAGATTTAAACTCTTCATAAAGTTGAGAAGCATATATTTGATATCCATTAGTATCTTTCTTAGCAGCGTTAAATAAATCCGCAATACCTTTTTCATCCTCTTTTGGAAATTCAAATATTTTTTTAAAAGTTTCAATTTCAATACTAGTAACCTGTCCATCAGATTTTGCTAGTTTGGCAGCTATAACTATAACTCCAGAAGCAAAAACTTGCTCCTTATAGTTTTTATTTTCAGAATACTTCGAGGTAGTTTTTCTATTGTAACTTTGTGAACTTTTATTCACCCTATCCATTCCATGTCCTGCAGCCAAACCTAGCAATGCACCGATAGGCCCACCTAGCGCAAAGCCAGTAGTACCTCCTATTATTTTCCCCCAAATGCTCAATTTTTTTCCCAATAATTTATAGAAACTTATTATTTTAGTTATATACTAAAATCAGAATTATTAAAAGTTATGCAAAAGAAAAAAAACTGGAATTTTATGATTGATCAGGGCGGTACATTTACAGATGTAATAGCAATTAATCCTAATCAAGAAATAGTATCTTTAAAAGTACTTTCTAATACTAGAGATCTAAATGAGTCGTCTGTTTTTGTAGGAATTGATAAATTAATAAAAGATAATCAAGAGCTAGCAAATTATCCTATTAACTCAATTAAAATTGGGACTACAATAGCAACAAACGCTCTGCTAGAAAGAAAGGGTGAAAAAGTTCTTTTATGTGTAACTAAAGGTTTCAAGGATAATTTTGTTATCGGCGACCAAAAAAGAAAGGATTTGTTTGCAAGACATTTCACTAGAAAACCCAACCTATACAAAGATGTAATTGAAATTGACGAAAGAATTTCAAAAGATGGTCGTATTTTAAAAAAAATAAATAAGGAAAAAACCAGAAATTCCTTAAAAAGGTTTGTCAAAAAAGGAATTAAATCCATTTCGATTGTTTTAATTAATAGTTTTAAATTTCCTGTTCATGAGAAGACTATTTCAAGTATTGCAAAAGAAGTTGGTTTTGAATTCATATCTTGCAGTTATCTAATTACCCCAACGATAAATTATACGACTAGAGGTTTTACAACCTTAGTGGATGCTTATCTAAATCCTTTAATAAAAAGTTATGTTAAGAAAATTTCAAAAAATATTAAAGCAAATGAAATTGCTTTTATGCAATCAAATGGGTTTTTATGTGAGAAAAATGACTTTAATGGAAAAAATGCAATTTATTCCGGACCAGCTGGCGGGGTAAATGCTGGAATAAAGATTGCTAAAGATAACAAAATAAAAAAAATTATTGGATTTGACATGGGAGGAACGTCTTCAGATATTTGGCATTATCATAATAATATAGAAAAAAAATTAGAAACTAAAGTCTCTGACATTACTATAAAAACTCCAACACTAAAAATTGATAGTATAGCTGCTGGAGGTGGTTCTATTATAAAGTACGAACATCAGAGATTAGTTGTAGGACCCGAAAGTGCAGGTTCTTTTCCGGGTCCAGCCTGTTATAGAAATGACGGACCCTTGACGCTTACAGATTGTAATCTAATTTTAGGAAAGATATCACCTATTAACTTTCCAAAATATTTTGGAAAAAATAAAAATAGCATTATACTAAAGTCACATTCTGAAAAAAAATTTAAAATTATATTAAAAAAAATTAAAAAAGAATTTTCAGAATACAATGATATCTATGAAATTGCAGATGCTTTTATAAAAGTAGCTGTTGAAAATATGGTAAGTTCAATAAAAAAAATATCTATCCAAAAAGGCCATGATATAAGAGAACACAATCTATTAATTTTCGGATCTGCTTCAGGACAATATTGTTGTCAAGTAGCCGATAAACTTGGTATAAATAATATACTTTTTCATCCTTTATCAAGTTTATTATCTGCATTTGGAGCCGGAATTTCTGACCATGGAAGCATACAACAAACTAGCATTGAGAAAAATTTGAATGCTTTAAATCTAAAAAAATCAATAGAAATAATAAAAAAAAAAATTACAAAAAAAAAATATCTAAAACAAAAATTTATCCTAAGATTAAAATACAAGGGGTCTAATACTTTAATTCAGTTACGCTTGAAAAAAACTGATATTAAAAGTATTAAAAAATTATTTATTAGCGAACATAAAAAACAATTTGGCTTTAGTTTTTTGAATAGAAAAATTTTAATTGATTCCATTGAAATCGAAGCAATAAAAGAAAATAAGAGCAGAATTAGCTCAAAAAATATTATTTTTCCGAGAGATGCGAAAATTAAAAAAAATTTTTCTTCCTTGTACTACAATAACAGATGGATAAAAGTAAAAAATATAAATTTTTCCTCTTTTCAAAAAAACAATAAAATAAATGGTCCTTTATTATTTAATGACTTTAATACCTCAATTTTAGTAGAAAAAGAATGGACAATAGAGCTTCTCTCCTCAGGCGTCTTGCAAATTAAGAAAAAAAATAAGATTAAAAGTATAAAAGTTTTAAGAATTAGTAAAGGACCAAATCGAGAATTGTTAGAAGTATTCAATAATTTATTTTTTTCTACTGCAGAACAAATGGGTGAAGTTTTAAAGAATACTGCACAATCAGTTAATGTCAAAGAGAGGCTTGATTTTAGTTGTGCATTATTTGATAAAAAAGGGAATTTAATTGCTAATGCTCCTCATATTCCTATCCATCTTGGTGCAATGAGTGAAACTGTAAAATTTTGCATTCAGAACTATCAGAATTATTTTCATGCTGGAACAAGTCTTATACATAATGACCCTTATACTGGGGGAACTCATTTACCAGATCTTACAATTATAACACCATATTTAGATAAAATAAAAAATAAAGTATTATTTTATTTTGCTAACAGAGCACATCATTCTGATGTAGGAGGCATTAGTCCCGGATCAATGCCCGCTTTTTCTAAAAATATTTATGAAGAAGGGATAATTTTTAAAGGATTTCCAATTCTAAAAAAAGGAACAATAATGGAAAAAGAGGTACTGAAAAAACTTAAAAAAAATAAATATCCATCCCGAGATGCTGCTCTAAATCTATCAGATATTAAGGCCCAAGTAGCTTCTACAACTAAAGGTATTACTGAAATGGACAGAATAATTAATACCTATGGGATAAAAAATGTACTTAAATACGTTAAGTTCATTCAAGAAAATTGTACTAAAATTGTTAGAAAAACAATAAGAAAATTACCTAAAACAAAATTTAAAGTTTTTATGGATAATAAAGCAGAATTAAACCTGCTTATGTTTTTTGACAAAAAAACAAAAAATCTAATAATAGATTTTAAGGGAAGCAGTGAAGCACTCCCAAATAATTTTAATACTCCTACAGCTGTTACTAAATCAGTTGTTATATATTTTTTACGTACATTAATTAAAGAAAATATTCCACTTAATGAAGGATTCTTAGAGGAAGTCAAAATAAAAATACCAGATAATTCAATGCTAAAACCAAAGTCACCAGCTCCTGTTGTAGCAGGTAATGTGGAAACGTCTCAATCCATTATAGACTTATTAAATGGTTCTGTAAAAGTACAAGCGGCTTGTTATGGAACCATGAGCAACTTAACATTCGGAGATGGAAAATTTGGCTACTATGAAACAATTTGTGGTGGAGAAGGTGCATCTCCANATCAANANGGAAACGATGCNGTTCATTGTCATATGACNAATACAAGCATTACAGATGCAGAAATTTTAGAATGGAACTATCCTGTAAGATTAANATCTTTTAGTATTAGAAAAAAAAGTGGCGGAATTGGTAAATACAATGGAGGTAATGGAACAATAAGAGAACTATATTTTTTAAAAAAATTAACTATCACCATACTTTCAAATAGAAGAATTGTAGCGCCTTTTGGTTTGAATGGAGGCAACTCTGGGAAAGTAGGAAAAAATTTTATAAAAAGAAGAAATGGAACAATAAAAAAATTAAACCATGCCTGTAGTTTAAAAGTAAATGCTGGTGATATTATTAGAATAGAAACACCAGGAGGTGGAGGTTTTGGTATTGTAAAGTAAGTAAGATTTCTTTTTTAACTCTTGTAAAAATTTATTTTGTATATAAACTTTGATGTATGTTTAAAAACATAATTTTTGTTTTTTTTAAAACTTCTATACTTTGTAGTTTTTTAGTNCTCAGCAACTGTGCACCAATTCAAAATAATAAAATAGTTGATAAAACTATTGAAGCTCAAGACCCGTGGGAAAGTTTAAACCGTAGTACTTTTGCATTTAATCTAGCTTTTGATAAATATATTTTAGCCCCTTTAGCCAAAGGTTATAGAATAGTATTACCAGATCAAGTTAGAACTGGAATACGAAACTTTTTAAATAATTTAACTGAACCTTGGACTTCAATAAATTCAGTTTTGCAGGGTGACGTTAGTAATGCTGGAAAATCAGTTGCTAGATTTTTTGTTAATTCCACTGTTGGTCTGTTAGGGTTTATTGATGTTGCAAGCAAATTAGGNGTTGAGAGGCAAAAAGAAGATTTTGGACAAACTTTAGCAGTACATGGAACTGGGTCAGGACCTTATTTAGTTATTCCTTTTCTTGGACCAAGTACTGTGAGAGATGCCATGGGAAAAGTTATTGGATTCATAGGAGATCCTGTTACTCTTGCTTTGCAGAGAAATGACAATGATGAATGGGTGTGGATTGGTACTGCCTTAAATGGTATTGATTTTAGAGAACAAAATTTGGAAAAAATTGACAATTTAAATGCGACTTCAGTTGATTTTTATGCAACACTTAGAAGTCTATATTTAGAAAGAAGAAATAGCATGATTAGAAATGAAAACATTGAAGAAGATCCATTCCAAGATTATGATTTAGATTAATAGGGCATTTATGAAATTTATAATTCGAAAAATTTTTTTGCTATTATTTTTGATACTATTTGCTAATCATTCATATTCTATAAATGAAGATAAAGCCAGAGAGTTTGTTGTTAGCATAGGAAATCAAGCCATAAAAATTCTCAAAATTCCTTTTGATGACAAAACCAAAAGAAAACAGGAACTAAGAAACCTTCTGCAAGAAAAATTTAATATGAAAGTCATTTCAAAGGCTATATTGGGTAGAGAGATTTCTAAAAATACATCTAGTGAAAAATTAGATAAATTTGCTGATATTTTTGAAATCCATATTGTAAACGTTTACTCCTCTCAACTAGGAACATATAAAGGCCAAGTTTTTACTGTAAAAGACAGTAAAATTAAAAACAATAAAGACGCTTATGTATATTCAACTATAGAGTCCCCTGAATATCCTACTACTAACATAGCATGGAGAGTAAGAAATTTTAAAGAAGGATTAAAGGTTATTGATATGCAAGTAGAGAATGTTAGTCTTCTCAAAACTAAGAAAAATGATTTTGCTAGTATTCTTAGCAGTGAAGGTATAGATGGACTAATTAATAAACTAAATAAAATGAATAATATGCCTGATTTGAAAGTTCCAGGAGAATNAAATCTTACAATATGTTGATTGGCGCTTTAAAAGAAGATAACAAAGAAGATTGTAGGGTTTCTATAAGTCCTGAGACCTGTAAGAAGTTTGTAGAAAAAGGGCTTCAAGTTGTTATCCAGCAGGGTGCTGGTAACGCCTCGAATTACAAAGATGAGGAATATGTATCTTCTGGTGCTAAATTGGAANAAAGCTCAGAAAATATTATAAAAAAAATTGATATTCTTCTTTCAGTTTCTACAATACCATCAGAAAGTTTAATTTNTATGATGAAAAACGAAGCCATAATAATAGGAACTTTTAATCCCTATGAAAAATCTCATGCTTTAAAAAGATTAATTACAAAAAAGCTAAATGTCATTACACTAGATTTTCTTCCAAGAATTAGCAGAGCTCAATCTATGGACGTTTTATCTTCTCAATCTAATTTAGCAGGATACAAAGCTGTAATTGAAGCAGCTAATTTATTTAAGAAAGCTATGCCTATGATGATGACAGCTGCTGGNACAATTATTCCTGCNAAGTGTTTAATAATAGGAGCAGGAGTTGCTGGATTACAAGCTATAGCTACGGCTAAAAGGTTAGGATGTGTAGTATCAGCTTTTGATGTTAGGCCTGAAGTTGAGGACCAGGTCAAAAGCCTTGGATCAAAATTTATAAAAGTAGAGAATGATAGCAAAGAAGAATTTTCTTCAGAGGGTTATGCAAAAGAAATGAGTGATTCCTATAAAAAAAAACAGCTTGATAAAATACACTCTGTTGCAATAGATTCAGATATAATTATTACTACCGCACTTATACCTGGAAAAGAAGCTCCTAAGCTAATTTTAAGTAAAACTATTAAGGAAATGAAAAAAGGTAGCGTCATAGTAGATTTAGCNGGAATANCTGGTGGAAATGCTGAAGGTTCNTCTTTTGGTGAAANAGTTGAAGTAGATAANACTNNAATATACGCACCNAAAAATCTTCCCAGTTTANTAGCTAATGATGCAAGTTTGCTTTATTCAAAAAATTTGCTTAACTTTCTATTGCAGTTCGTAGGAAACACAAAAAATTTTGATTTAAATACAGAAGATGAAATAGTTAAAAATACTCTAATAATTAAAGATGGAAAAAAATCATCAATATTTTTTGAGGAAAGATAATGGAAAATGTAGACCCTTTTATAATAAATCTTATGATTTTTGTACTAGCTATCTTTGTAGGCTATTTCGTAGTATGGTCTGTGACTCCTGCTTTACACACTCCATTGATGAGTGTTACTAATGCTATATCAGGTATTATTATACNTGGAAGTTTGACTTTACTATTAAAAAATCCTTCTTCTAGTATGTTAACTTTTGATATTTCTTCTATTACTGGCTTTCTTGCAACTATGTTAGCTAGTATTAACATCTTTGGAGGTTTTGTAGTTACGCAAAGAATGTTAGCAATGTATAAAAAGAAAAAATAAACCATGTTTAATGAGAACATATCATCTGTATTTTATTTAGCTTCCTCCATATTTTTTATTTTAGCTTTGAAAGGATTATCATCACCTGAAACAGCAAGGAGGGGTAATCTATTCGGTATTCTTGGTATGATAATCGCTATGGGTACTCTATTAATGCAACCAAATAGTGCAGGATTTATTTCTATAATATTCGCCATATTGATTGGTGGTATCATAGGAAGTACTATGGGGCTAAAAATAAAAATGACTGCAATGCCTCAGTTAGTAGCTGCTTTTCATAGTTTAGTAGGACTGGCCGCAGTACTGGTAGCAGCGGGAGCTTTCTTTTCTCCGGAAAGATTTGGTATTGTTAATGGTAACGAAATAAAGCTGGCAAGTGCTATTGAAATGTCAATAGGCTTGGTCATTGGTGCTATTACTTTTACAGGTTCAGTCATTGCTTTTCTGAAACTTCAGTCTATTATGTCTGGTAATCCTATTACATTTAGATATCAACATGCTTTAAATGCCCTTATTGGAGTTCTGATTATTATATTAATTTATTTTTTTGTTACTCTACAAGACCAAAATATTTTTTTAATTTTAATTTTCTTATCTCTATTAGTTGGAATTCTTATTATAATACCTATTGGAGGTGCAGACATGCCAGTGGTAGTTTCTATGCTTAACTCTTATTCTGGATGGGCCGCAGCAGGTATTGGGTTTACTTTGGAAAATATTTCTTTAATTATTGTAGGTGCATTAGTAGGCAGTTCTGGCGCTATTCTTTCTTATATAATGTGTAAAGCTATGAATAGGTCTTTTATTAGTGTTATTTTAGGTGGGTTTGGAGAAGAACAGTCTGGACAGACTAAAACTGATAAAATTGATAAGAATGTAAAATCAGGAGGAGCAACTGATGCTTCCTTCATAATGAGTAATTCTGAACATGTTATTATAGTTCCAGGATACGGAATGGCAGTATCGCAAGCACAACATACACTTAAAGAAATGTGTGATTTGCTTAAAAATAAAGGAATAAAAGTATCTTTTGCAATTCATCCTGTTGCCGGAAGAATGCCTGGACACATGAATGTGTTATTAGCAGAAGCAAATGTACCATACGATGAAGTATTTGAGTTGGATGAAATTAATTCCGATTTTAGTACTTGCGACGTTGCATTCGTTATAGGAGCAAATGACATAACAAACCCTGCAGCTAAAACTGATCCAGGAAGTCCAATAGCAGGAATGCCAATATTAGATGTAGAAGTTGCTAAAACGGTGCTATTTGTTAAAAGGAGCTTGTCTCCTGGATATGCAGGCATAGATAACAAAGTCTTTTACAATGAAAATACTCTAATGCTTTTTGGAGACGCAAAAAAAATTGTTGAAGAAATTGTTAAAGAAATTAATTAATTACCAATGGTTTCTTCTTCTTCTTAATGCTACAAATACTTCTTCAGGTCTTGTATCATATTTGAGTTCTTTATTTTCTTTTAAAAATTTTATTATTGACTCTTCTTTAAGTCTAAAAAAAGTATTAACCTTAAATTCATTCTTTATAGTTGAGACATAATTAAGACTAAAATCTTCTTTTTTAGATAAAGTTAATAACTTTCTAGCATCAGCATTATCAGGTTCAATGGATAGTGTAAATCCTAGATTGCTCTCCAAATAATCGTGTCCAGGGTATATCATAGTGTCCGGACTTAAATGAATTAATTGTTCATAAAATGTCTTATATAAGTCTAGAGGGTTTCCTCCATTATGGCAATTACCTGCACCTGCATTGAATAAAGTATCTCCACTAAAAATTGCATCTCTTTCTCCTCTTACCAACAAACAGATATGAGACATTGTATGTCCAGGAGTATCTAGTATCTCTATGTTTACTGTTTTTCCTAATTTAATCAGGTCACCTGCCTTAAGACCTTTATACATATTAGGAATGGTGTTTCGCGCGTTAAAATGAGCATATACCTTAGCTCCAGTTTCTTTTATAATTTCCGAATTTCCTCCTATATGGTCAAAATGTTCATGAGTATTTATAATACCTTTTACTGTAAATTTATTTTTTTTAACCACGTCTAGACATCTTCTATGAGCAAGTGGATCTATTAACATTGCCTCTCTTGTAGATGAGCAAGCTATTATGTAATTGAAATTTCTATAATTATTATAAGTATAAATTTGTTTTATTATCATGAAAGAAAAGATATAATAATCTATGTTTAAGTCAATAAATTCAAAAATTCGAATTGGAGTGCATGGTGTAAAACTAATTGCAGAATACCTAAAAAAGAATATTTCTAAGCCTTCAGAAATTGCTTTTTTTGAGAAACAAGATAAGAGTTTTTTTCAATTCGCTAAGAATGCAGATATTTTAGTGGCAATGAGTTGGGGTAAAAGTAAATGGGGAGGTACTAAAAAGATAGAGGTACCACAAGCTAATAATCTAAAACTGCTCCATCTTCCTGGTGCAGGAGTTGATGGTATTAACTTTGATCTACTACCTAAGAATTGTAAAGTTTGTAACGTATATGAGCACGAAATAACTATAGCTGAATACTGCATAGCTAACATACTTAATTGGCAGACAAACATGATAAATGTTAATAATAATTTTAAAAAACTAAATTGGAATGATAGTTTAATATTTTCTGGTCCTTTTCATAGCGAGCTAAATAATAAAACTATTGGAATTTATGGTTATGGAAGAATTGGTAAAGAATTAGCTAAAAGATTAAAACCCTTTAATGTCAAAGTAATAGGCTTAACAAGAGTAAAAAAGAAAAAAGATTTTTATCTTGATAAATGCATACTAAGCAAAAAATTAGATACTATACTCTCTTCACTAGATTTTTTGGTGATTTCTTGTCCTCTCACAGAAAAAACAGAAAACGTTATTGATAAAAAAACCTTTTCTACAATGAAAAAAAATTCT
>PBGQ01000048.1 GCA_002720125.1 Rickettsiales bacterium
AATATCTTTTAAGGCATTACTATGAATGAAACCATTGAATTATTAAAATCACATAGATCAATAAGAAAGTTTAAAGATAAAAAAATCGATAAATATTTATTGAACCAAATTCTGTCTGCTGGCCAAGCAGCAGCTAGTTCAAGCTTTCTTCAAGGTTTTTCAATCATAAGGATTACAGATAAAGAAAAAAGAGAGAAGTTTAGTGTTTTAGCAAATAATCAAAACTTTATTAATGAGGCTGCCGAATTTCTAGTATTCTGTGCAGATCTAAAGAGATCTTCAATGTGTTGTGAACTTCACAACGCCCAAGCCACTGAGGGTTTTACTGAGCAATTTATTATAACTACTGTTGATGCAGCCTTGGCAGCCCAAAATGTTGTTGTTGCAGCAGAGTCTGCAGGCTTGGGTATTTGCTATGTTGGGGCTATAAGAAACAATCCTCAAACGGCAACAGATCTTCTTAATCTTCCAAAAAATGTATACCCTGTTTTTGGTTTATGTTTAGGTTACCCAAACCAAAACCCAGAAGTTAAACCGAGACTTCCTTTGAGTTTAATTCTAAAAGAGAATTCATATACAACAGAAAATGATATTGAAATTATCAAAGAATACGATCTGAAAATGAAAGAATATTATAAAAAAAGAACAGACAATAAAAAAGCATCTACATGGAGTGAACAGATGTCCGGTTTGCTTGGACGGGAAGTAAGAGTGTTTATGCGAGATTTTTTAAAGAAACGTGGTTTTTTAATGAAATAAATATTCTAAAATTTACCGTCTTGCTAAAGAAAATATTTGGCTTGTAGGACCTAAAGTTGGGAATGAAAACATATGTAAAATAAGGTCAACAACATCATTTGGATCCTTAACCCATTCATTTGGGTTATTAAATGGTGAACTTTTATCTTCTTTAGAATAATTCTTTAGGGCTTGTTTAGTTCTAACTGGGCCAGGTATAAATTCATTAACAATTATATTATCTTCCATTAATTCAAATGAAGCTGTATTAGCTATAATTCTTGCTGCAGCCTTTCCAGCTGAATATGATGAATTACTCTTAGAAGCATAGTGAGCCATCGCAGATCCAGTTAGCACTATATTTCCTCCTCCAGCTTTTCTCATAAGTGGTGCGCAAATTTTTATACCTAAAAATAAAGGTAACATATTTAAATTCAATGCTTCTTGCCATTTTGATAAGTCACTTTTCTCTATGCTTTCCTGATAAATATTTCCTCCAGCATTTAGAAAAGCTAAATGGAGGCTAGAAAAGTTCTTATTTATCTTTTCTGCAAGTTTTTCCATATCTTTCAACTTGGTAGCATCACAAACAACTGGTATTGAATTACCACCATTTCTATTTATATGGTTTGATAATTTATCAATATTTTTTTTAGTTCTTGCAACACATATAACTTTTGCTCCTAAAGCACCTATTTTTTTGGCAAGTGCTTCTCCAATCCCAGAACCCGCACCAGTAACTAAGATCACTTTATTTTCAAAATTATTTTTATGCATATCTATAATGAATTCCCATATTATTTAAAACACAACTCTAAATCCTATATGTCCTGTTGATGTATTATGAGTATTAAATATTTTTGAAGCAATTCTGTATCTGTAACATCTTTTAGGATGACATAAATAAGATCCACCCTTTAAAACTATTTGAGAATCTTGCTGAACCTTTTTGTTTATAGTCTGCGTCCATTCCCAAACATTCCCAACCATATTATATAATCCATAACCATTACTATCAAATGACTTTACATCAATTGGTCCAATTAAATCAGCTTTTGGAGATTCTATATTTGAAAGCCCAAAGTTACATTTTTTATCACTGCTTGATGGATGCTCATCACCCCAAGGATAAATTACATCTCCTAAACCACCCCTGGCTGCATGCTCCCATTCTATTTCAGTTGGTAACCTTCCTTCAATCCAATCAGCATAAGCTTGAGCATCATTCCAGCTTATATGAACTACAGGTAAATTATCAAAGTTTTTTACATTATAATTTTGCCCTTTAGGAAACTTCCAATTAGCATCTTTAATTTTACACCATAAAGGAAGTTCTTGAGATACTTCTCTAATCTTAGACTTATCAATAAGACTATCTCTGTAAACAAAAGACCACCCGTATTTTTCTGCATCAGTCGTATAATTAGTGTCTTTTACAAACTGTAAAAACTGAGAGTTAGTTATTGCTGTCGTTGTTATTTTAAAAGACTGTACCTTTATTCTTTGGAGTGGTCCTTCACCATCATTTGGGAAAAGAGGATAATTAGTTCCAAAGTATCCTATTGAAGTGGGTATTTTTGCAATATCTAAACCCATAATGAATATCCAGTATTTGAATCAATTATTATTATTGTGAAGCGGATCATCAATTGATTTTCTTGAAAGCTCAATATCTTCAAACCATTTATAGAGCTCACTTGTAAGTTTTGAGACCAATGCAGGATTTTGTTCTGCTAAATTATACTTTTCCTCAGGATCATTATTTATATTATATAATTCTGGTGCTTCAGGTGGTGGATATTTAATGTTGGGAGTTTCTAAAAGGCTATAGACTAAACTTGGATCTTCTTTATGCTTAATATCTGCTTCTATAAGAGCTGCTGTTCTAATTGTGTCTTGTTTAGAAACATGTAATTCTTGATTATTATAATATCTTGTCCCATTAATCATAGGCTGTACAAGTTTCCATTGACCATCTCTTATAGCTGCATTTGTAGAAACACTTGGATAATAGAAATTCCATTGCCAAAATCTTCTAGGAGGGTTTTCTAATTTGTCCCCTTTTAATTGATTTATAATGTCATAGCCATCTAGAGGTAAATCATTTACTTTTTTTATACCACATATTGAAGCAAGGGTTGGTAGCCAATCAGTAAAATGTGATAATTCTTGGTTAATAACATTTTGCTTTAGCTCAGCTGGATAACGAATAACCATTGGAACTCTTATGCCACCTTCATACACCCACCCTTTTGATCCTTTCAGACCTGCATTAAACCTTTCATTAAAACTACTTTCTCCATTTTCAAGCATAAAAGGTGGATTAAAAAAAGCTGGCCCATTATCACTTGTAAACATGACTATTGTATCTTTATCTATTTTAAGATTATCTAATTTTTCTAAAACCTTGCCTATGCCAGTATCCATTATTTCAATCATTGCATATGTAACAGCAGTTATTCTATCAAAACCTTTTTCAATATATTTATCTATTATTTTTTGATGTGCTTGGAATGGAGAGTGAGGTGCTGAATAAGCTAGCATTAAGAAAAAAGATTGATCTTTATTTCTATCAATAAATTCAGTTGCCATTTTTGTAAGTTCATCAGTTAAATAATTTCCATTAGATTTGTGCATTACTCCATTTTTACTCATATTCCATTTAAAGTAATCTGACCATCCACCACAAAAGCCTGCAAATTCATCAAAACCCCTAGCATTTGGTTCAAATCTTTTATCCAACGCACCGTTATGCCACTTTCCAATAAGGCCAGTTTTATAACTTGATGATTGAAACATATCTGCAAGTGTCGCCTCCCTCAAAGCAATTCTATCCAATCCAAGAAGTTCATGTTGTGTAATCGCTCCTGATCTATGCGGATATCTCCCAGTTAACAATGCAGCACGTGCTGGAGAGCATATAGGAGATCCTGAATAGTGTTGATTCATACACACTCCTTCAAGAACTAAACTATCTATATTAGGTGTATTTACCCTACCTTGACTGAATATTCCAAAATCACCATAGCCCATATCATCAGCTAAAATTAAAATTACATTTGGTTTTTTAGATTTTATTTTCATTTAAAATTACTAAATTATTTCTCCCAAATATTAGATAAAATTGTTTTAGAATGAATTCCACCATCAATAATTAGGTTCACACCGTTAATAAATTTTGACTTCTTCCCTAAAAGAAAAAGAATTGCATGTGATATATCTTTAGGTTTTCCTATTCTTCCAACAGGATGAAGAGAATTTGCTTTAATCTTAATTTTATCATGATTATATTTATCTGTTTTGAATTCAGATACTTTTTTCATCCATCCACGCTTCAGCATTGCAGTTTCAATTGCTCCAGGTGATACCATATTTACTCTTATTTTAAATTGTGCCAGGTCTAAAGCTAAAGAACGGGTGGCACCAATCAAAGCTGTTTTTGAAGTAACATAATCAGATCTACCAGAAGTTGTTTGGTGACCATGTATAGAACCAATATTTACTATTGAACTATTTTTTCTTATTCTCATTAATGGCAGAAATTTACTAGTCATCATAAAAACAGAAGTAATATTTACCATAATAACTTTATTAAACTGCTTAAGAGAAAATTTGCTAGGATCGCAAAAACTATCTATACCAGCGTTGTTAACTAAATAATTGAGATGACCAAATTCTTTTTTTATGTAAACAAATAGTTTATGAATTTGTTTTTCAGACGTAACATCAATATCCCAAATACTTATATTTTTATTTTTAAGTTCTGTAATTTTTTGATTTGCAATATCTATATTTAATTTTGAATTATCACATATAATAACATTAATACCCTTTTTATTTAATGCTTTTGCTGTTGCCCATCCAATACCTGAGGCACCTCCAGTAACAATTGCTATTCGGTTTTTTGAAAAAATTTATTTTTTCCTTTATCTGGTTATTTTTAAAATTTATGTAAAGTATAACTTATTTACATGTAATATGTAAATAAGTTACCTTTTTAAAGACCCCATATTTGATATAGTGGAGTTATTTATGGATTATAAAATAATATCATCTATCAGAAATTTTTGTGGAGAGTCTCCAGTTTGGATGCCTCTTCAATATTCTTTATATTGGACAGACATAGATGGGAAAATTTTATATAAAAAAGACTTTAATAGTAATAATATTTCATCAGTTAAGATGCCAGGAAGGGTCAGTTGCATTGCACCTATAGTCTCAGGAGGCTTTATCATAGCAATTGAAAATAAGCTGGTTAAATTAGATCAATTTTTTAAAAATCTAGAAGTCTTAACTGAAGTATTTCCATATGATTCAAATGTCAGATTGAATGATGGAAAAGCAGATAGAAGTGGTAATTATTTTTGGGTTGGAAGTATTTTCTTGCCTCGAAACAAAAAGAAGGCTGATCTATGGAGGTTTTCTGCTAACGGAGAAATAAAAAAAATCGTTGGTAATATAACCACTTCTAATGGGTTAAGTTGGTCTCCTTGTGGTACTATCATGTACCATGCAGATTCTTGGTCTTCTAAAATTTGGCGATATGATTATGATCTTACAAAAGGAGAAATATCAAATAAAACATTGTTCTATTCAACAAATAAAGAACAAGGAAGACCGGATGGAGCATGTGTTGATGAAAATGGTTTTTATTGGTCAGCATGTTTTGATGGTGGAAGAATATTAAGAATTTCCCCAGATGGGATTCTAGATAAGGAAATATTTGTTCCAATGGAAAAACCTACTATGCCAGCATTTGGAGGAAATGATATGAAAACCTTATTGGTCACTAGTCACGGGGGGGAAAAACTTAGAAACGTCAATAGTGGTAAGAAAGAGTGTGGTAGAGTAATCTCAATTCAAACAAAAATAAAAGGAATAAATGAAACTTTATTTAAAATTTAAAGCAGATGTATTTTTTTGACTATATAATAATTGGTGGAGGGTCTGCTGGATGTGTTCTCGCAAATAGACTTTCCGAAATCAAAAGTAGTAAAGTTTTATTAATTGAAGCTGGTACCAGAAAATATAATCCTTGGCTTTATATACCTGGAGGATATTTTAAGACTATATTCTCAAAAAAATTGAATTGGGGATATAAAACAAAGCCTGAAAAGGAACTCAACTTTAGGGAAATAATTTGGCCAAGAGGTAAAGTTTTAGGTGGTTCAGGAGCAATAAATGGAATGGTTTATATAAGGGGGCAAAAAGAAGACTTTGATCATTGGAAAGATTTAGGGAATTCCGAATGGAGCTACGAAAAAATATTACCTTTTTTTATTAAAAGTGAAAAACAAGTATCAAAAAATTTTCCATTAGACGAAAAATATCATAACAAAAATGGTCTATTTTATATTTCTGATTATCCAGAAAAATTTATTTTATCCGAAACTTTCATCAAAGCTGCAAATGAACAAAATATAAAGACTAACAAAGATTTTAATGGCGCATTTCAAAGTGGTGCAGGATATTATCAAATTACAACTAATAAATGGTTAAGATCTGATACTGACATCTGTTTTTTAAAACCAGTTGAGAAAAGATCTAATTTAACTGTCTTTACGAACACCTTAGTTGCTAAAATTATCATTAAAAATAAAAAAGTAGTTGGGGTAACTGTCATTAATAATGGCAATAGAAAAACTATATTTTGTAATAAAGAAGTTATACTAAGTGCAGGAACAATTAATTCACCTCAGCTACTTCAAATATCTGGCATAGGAGATAAAAGGCATCTAAATAAAATTGGTGTTAAACCTATTTTAGATTTACCTGAAGTAGGCGAGAACTTACAAGATCACCTTCAGTGTCAAATTATTTATAAGTGTAAAAAAAATACAAGTTTAAATTCAGATTTAACATCATTTTCTGGAAAAATAAAAACACTTTTAAATTATTTATTTTTTCATAGAGGCTTTCTAGCTGCAGGGCCTGTACCAGCTGGAGCATTTGTGAGTACAAAAGAAAATATTACAAGACCTAATTTACAGCTTCATTTCATACCCCTAAGTATGCATAAACCTGGGATAATTAATAATTTTGATGGATATACAATTAATATAAGTTTATCACGACCTAAGAGCAAAGGTAGAGTTCAAATAGTTAGCTCTGATCCGACTAAACACCCTTCAATAGAAGCAAATTATCTTAAAGATAGATATGACAAAAAAGAGTTAATCAAGGGAGTAAAGATTTCAAGAAAAATTGCTAATTCTAGAGCTTTTCAGCAATTTAATGTTATTGAGATTAAACCAGGATTAAAGTGCAATTCGGAAATTGATTTATTAAATTATATCAAAGAAAGTGCAGGTAGCTTGTACCACCCAATTGGCACTTGTCGAATGGGAGAAGACAAAAATTCAGTTGTTAACCAAGATTTACAAGTTAGAGGTATTCAAGGATTAAGAGTAGTTGACGCCTCAATTATGCCATCAATTATTTCTGGAAATACTAATGCTACAGTGATAATGATAGCTGAAAAAGCATCTGAAATTATTAAAAGGTCAAATTAGTTTAGGTAGAATCTCTTTTTTTAATTTCAAATCCCACATCTAGGATTTGTTTATTATTTTTCTTTTTAAATTTACTATTATCAATTATAATTTTTGCTGCATGAGCACCTATTAAATCACCTTTAACCTCCACCGTTGTAAGCCCAACACCATAATCATTTCCAAACTCAATATTGCCAAATCCAGCTATAGCAATATCTTCTGGCACACGAAGGCCTTTACGGCGTGCTTCACAGATTGCTCCAATTGCCAACACATCGCCCGAACAAAAAATTGCTTCTATATCTGGCCATTTATTCATAATCAGATTAAACCCTTTAGCACCATCGTGGATATTTCCTTTCTGTGAAGATTTTAACTGAATATAATGTGGTTTAATACCCTGGTTTAAATGGAAATCACTAAAGCCCTTGAGGCGCTTATCACTTCTATCACTTAAAAATTTTGAAGACCCTAAAAAAGCAATTTTTTTATAATTAGNATNNTCATATAAAAATTTTGNCATTGATTTTCCNGCTTCATAATTTGAGAAACCAATNGCNCAATCTATTGGTTCNTCTGGNANATCCCATATTTCNACNANNGTACANNTTATAGAAGAAAGTAATTTTNTNATTTCATTTTTTTTNATAGNATTAGTAATNACNANACCAAGTGGTCGNTGNGAAANNAGTGCNGAAAGTTGTTCCNTTTCTANATCTTCAGAATATTCNGAATTNGATAAAAACAATTGAATTCNNNTGNCTGATANTANNTGAGATAATCTATTTATTGTTGGCATAAANATAGATCCNGANANNGTTGATATNTTTGCTGCTACTATTTGGCTTTTNCCACTAGANAGNGCTCTNGCTGCAGCCTCAGGTATATANCCAAGNNCANTAATTGCNTTNTTNACTTTTTCTCTGGTTTTTANNCTTACTATATTCAGGATCACTCAAAACTCTNGAAACNGTNATTTTNGANACACCNGCATANTTTGCAACNTCATTCATGCTAGACCAACGATTATNNAATTGNCGTGGCAAAGTTNTTNCCTCTTNAAAATATNNNTTANTTATTANATTATTNATTGACAAAATAAATNAANTATTGANNAAATGATACCGGTAACATNATTANAAGAGNNTTTANNATGCTGTCTCAACAAGAAATNGANGAATATAATGAAAATGGNTATATTTTNGCTANAAATGTTGTNNCTNAGGAACAACTNNCNNAATTACANAGATTAACNTANGAGTTTATTGAAAATTCNANNNATGTTANNGANAGNAATAANATTTATGACTTAGATGANGGNCANTCNAAAAATGAACCAAGGCTNACNNGAGTAAAATTACCNCATAANCAAAATNCATATTTTTGGNATATTATNAAAGAGTCNAANATNCAATCAATNNTNNAATNNNTTCTNGGNGAANATATTCTTCTTCAAACNAGCAAATTAAATACTAAAGCACCTGGAGGNGGAGCTTCTGTTGANTGGCACCAAGATCTTGCTTTTTATCCTTTNACAAATGATAGCGCACTTGCAGTTGGATTATTTTTGGAGGATGTGACATTAGAAAATGGCCCCTTACAAGTNATACCAAAGTCTCATAANGGNCCTATTTTGGATCATTCAAATGAAGAAGGAGTTTTTTGTGGAGCCATTAACCCTGAGGACNCTGATTTTGACAAAGAAAAAATTGTTACAATAACAGGCAAAGCAGGTGATATGAGNATTCACCATGGNAGAATACTNCATGGTTCAGCACCAAATAAAAGCGATAGGGCAAGACTGATTACTTTTTATGAGTGNAATGCTGCAGATGCTTGGCCACTTTTAGGNGGTGCTGCTGTAACNATACANAAATTAGGAATAGGCGGTCTGTGGGAAGACCTTCACTCAAGAATTATATCAGGTAATATTTCNAAACAACCAAGAATAGAGAATTGGCCTGTAAGGATGCCNTTACCNCCCTCACCTATAGGTGGGTCTATTTTTAAAACACAAAAATTAGGAGGGGCAAAAAGCGTATATAATTAAATTTTGAATTTAGAAATTTTCTANACTAAGCCTGCATCACCCTTAAAAACCTGTGCCGTAATAAATTTGCTATCGTCAGCAGATAAAAAAAGTGCCATTCTTGCGATANCCTCTGGTTGANCGAATTTTTTTAAACACTGGGTTGTCATAATATCATGCTCCACTTCTTTATTGAGNAAATATTTTTTATGATGCTCAGTTGCTGTCCATCCAGGCATAATTGAATTTACTCTAATACCATATTCACCATATTCTCGTGCAATTATTCTNGANANACCNTCNATNCCAGCTTTAGCTGCTGCATAGCCCGCCCATCCCTCTTTCCTTCTCCTAAAAGTTGGAGAAGTAAAATTAATGATTGATCCATCTTTCAACTCTTTCATGTCAGAAAATGCANCTTGGCTAGCAAATAAAACATGCCTAATGTTGAGTGATTGAAAATTTTCCCAATCCTCTATTTCAATATCGTTGACAGGCTTTCTATCGTTGCCACCAGCATTATTTATAAGAGTATGAATTCTACCTAATNTTTTTGAAATTTTNTTTATAGACTTTTGAAGTTGTTCAATATTCCTTACATCACATTCTATAAAATAAGGTTCATTTTTAGAAGTAAAATCTAATTTTGATTTTAATGTAGCGGCTCTTTCTGTATCTATATCTAAAAATGCCACTTTAGATCCTTGTTCAGNAAAAGCATTTACCATAGCAGCTCCAATCCCTGCCGATCCTCCAGATATAACAACCACTCTGTCTTCTAAGCTTGGATATATTCCATAAACTGCATTATTATTATTTTTGACCATTGATATTCCAAAGACTGTTTATTGATTTAATATCATATAGANTTTTTTAGATAAACTTTACTGAATTAATTGCATTTTTGTTTATGAAATTCCAATCATATCGCACCCCAAGCCCAGGTCCAGTTGGAACAGTAACATTGCCTTCACTGTCAACTACATCNAGCGCATCTCTATATCCACAATCATAAACTTCCATGGACCATCCAATTGAGCTTGTTTTTGGATGTACTAGACCAATTTCATAAAAATTAGTGTTTCTTAATGAAGCCATGACATGCCTATGNGCAGGCCCACCACAATGTAATTCTACATCNAAACCAAANCCTTCAGCAGCATGCGCAATTTTTAATGCCCCTGTAATACCCCCATCATATTCTGCATCAGCTCTTAAAAAATCAGTGCCTTCACCTACAACAAAATTTACATGTTCTTCNAGGCCTCTAATATGTTCAGTTTGAAGCAATGGTGTTTTTATCTTCTGCCTAAGCATCTTGTGAGATGTGGTTGAAGTACCATTATCAAGGTAAGGGTCTTCTAACCATAAAAATTTAGCTTCATCACAAATCCACCCAATTTCAAGAGCATCAGAAAATGTTTTTAATTTACATGCAGGATCAATCATTAAGTGCATTTCGTCTCCAACTGCTTTTCTNACAGCATGCATTGTATCGGNTAATTCCTTAATNGAATAATCATCCCATATATGAAGTTTATANCCCGTGTATCCCATTTCTTTACATTGTAAAGCAAAGTCAGCAAAAGCTTCCGGACTATCAAGTCCCCCACACCTATCACCTGAGAGAGTAGAAGCATANGCAGGAAGTTTTGTTTTCCATCCACCTAAAAGTTCAAATATAGGTGCATTATATAGTTTCCCAGCCAGATCCCATAACGCTATATCAGCTAATCCAATACCCATTCTATCAAACTTACGTAAACATCTTTTTGCATTGTTATAAATTAGTTCTCTTTTAGTAGGATCTTTCCCAATCATATCTTTGGCAAACATACAAAATTGCGCAAATGCAACTGGCTCACCACCAATAAACTCTCCTGTAATACCCTCATTAGTATGTATTTGAATTGCACAGGATTTGACTTTCTTCTTATTACCTGGCTGATAAATTAAGCTGGTTCCATTTCTATCAGTTCCAAAGTCTGGTATCTCAAATTCACATATCTTTGCATCTATTGATGTAATAATTAATTTCGACAAATTTTATCCTATGATATGAATTTATATTTACATGTTACATGTAAATACATTGTTTTATTCATTTTATAGTGTCAACTAATTAATTCCAAAATAAGCAATTGGAGAATAAAAAAATTCAACTGGAATAAAGCCCCTTAATCCATTGTGCACATGCAACAGAATTTTCAAATAAAGAATATTTGTTGCCTTCACCATAATCTGTTGCTGGAATAAATTCTGTTGATATATATCTTAATGGCGATTGTTCATTTTGTGAATGATAATAGATTAATTGCTTAACGACTTCTTTCCACGAATCTAATTTGCTTTCATCCCAATTACTGTGATATTCACCTGGTAATGGCTTAATAAATGGATATTGAACTCCTCTTCCTATTGAACCATCTGGATGCTTAGCTTTTATATTTTTAGGATTATTAGGAATAACACTTCTAGCATGTAAAAGATTTATATAATTTTTATCTATTAATTTTTGTGCTAGATTATCTTTTTGGAAAGGGTCAAGAATAATACTCTTATTTTCTATATGTTCTGATAATTGAAATAACTTCATTTCTTGTTCATTATTCATTTTAAAAATTATATGAGAGTGATCTAGCGTCATTCTAAAGGGTATGCCATAACTTTCAATTTTGTCTGCCACTTCAAAAATTCTAAGAAAATCTTCAGACCACATATTAATATGAATTTCAAAACATGGAATGCAACCAACTTTCTCGCCATATTCTGTACTTCTAAGATAAATGTCTACGATTTCCTCATTAGTAACCGGATAGCCTTCAAAATGCATATATTTAATTTGAACATTATGAATTTGTGTTCCTAAATGCGATCCATTTTTAAGATGACTAAAAAGTAATTTTTCATCTCTTCCTAAAACATAAAACCACCCACCACATAGTAATGGCAAATTATATTTTTGAGTAAGTTTCTCATAAATTTTTATTTCTTTTAATGGGGGAGTTTTGTCAATGTAATCAAAAACTGCAGCATCTGAAACATTTGCAAACCAATCCTCCAAAGAAACAGGGTCCTCTTCGTTGTTATGCAGGACATTCCGATAGGCTATGCCAATCGGAATATTTAATTCCGGAACACTAATGTTTATTTCCTCACAAATGCATTTTTAAAAAAAGTAATTTTGTCATTTAATTTAAATAGCTTCTGATATTTTTATAATTTGTTTAATAATATGTTCAACATGCGATCTAGCAGCAGTCTCAGCTTTTGCTGAATCAAATTTAATTAAAGCATTAAAAATGTTTAAATGATCTTTAAAAGTAACCTCTGGCCCAAGTGGTGCAACTCTAGTTTTCATTGCTACATAAATTTGATCATATATTTGTTTTGCAAGATCCTTCAATGGACCATTATTAGAAGCTTCTAAAATCATCATATGAAATTGAATATCTGCATTAGTATATTTATCAGGATCTTTCCTATCAATAGCGATTCTATGATTTGATATTGTGCGCTCTAGTTTTGCATGCAAAGATTTAGTCATTTCTTTTGCAGCTAGTTTTGCAGCTAAACCATCTAAAACAAGCCTTACTTGGAATAGTGGCAGAAGATCTTTAACATCAAAATCAGTAACAAATGCACCTTTCCTTGGTTTTTCAAACGCTAAGCCTTCAGCAATTAATTTTTGAACAGCTTCCCTGATAGGGCTCCTACTAACTCCTAATTTTTCTGCAAGAGCGGGCACACTTAAGTGTGATCCAGGAGATAAATCATGCTTAATTATTGCCGTTTTTATGGAATTATAAACGGTATCAGTTATTCTCATTGTATTTTTTTTTGATAAACTAAGTAAATTTAACATGTTATTATTTTACTTTCTGAAATAATACTCTCTAAAATTAATTATTATAGCACATAGTCGCTTGCGAACCCGTGATTCCCAAATTATTTAGAATTAATATTTTACCAGCTAATGGTTCATTTATTATTTCGTTGTCTAAAAGCATGCGCTTTGATGTTGATACATAAAGCTTATCTAACTTTTGCCCTCCGAAACAACACATAGTTGGGTAAGAAACAGGTAATTCAATTTTAGAAATTAACTTACCTGTTTTATTATCTATTTGTATCAATGACTTGCCTTCAAAAAGGGCACTCCAATAATTTCCAAAATTATCTACAGCCGCACCATCTGGTCTTCCAACTATTTTCTCTGTTGAAAAAAATAATCGCCTATTAGAAATTTTTCCTGACACAATATCATAATCATATTTATAAATTGCTTCTTTTCTACTATCAGAGAGATAAAATGTAGTTTCATCTGGAGAAAAGGCAATACCATTTCCAACAGTCAAATTTTCATCTAAAACCTTAACTTCACCATCTAAATCAAGTTGATAAAGTTTACCTATAGGCCTCTTCATTTTTTTATCCATTGAGGCACAAAAGTATCTTCCCTTTGAATCGCATCTACCATCATTTAAAAGTTCTTCGGTTTCAAAGTGAAAAGCTTTAGCCTTTAATGACATTTTACCAGCTCTTGTAATTAAGTAAAAACCATCCTCGATAGTTGCAATAAAATTATTATCATGCATTGGTGCAACGCTAGTTATTGAACTCGAGACAGGAATTGAAGAAACTTGATGAGTTATAAGATTATAAATAATAATTTTTGGTTTTTCAAAAACATTGACCCAAACCACCTCATTCGTTTTAGGCAACCAAATCACACCTTCACAATGGTCTTCATTTGGTGAATTTATATACTCAATATTTACCATAGTATTTAAAGTATTATAAAAAGTTAACCTTTAACAGAACCAGCTATCATTCCACGTAAGAAAGATTTTTGTAAAAATATAAAAATAATTCCAATAGGAATAGTAACNATAACNGCTAAAGACATCATTCCTGTCCAATCTGTCTTAAAATCCTGTAAAAAAGANTGGCTTATTCCNACAGGAACAGTTCTTAAATCAGGAGATGAAATAAANGAAAGGCCNAAAAATAATTCATTCCAAGACGTAACNAAAACAAANAAAGCAGAAGCNGTTAAAGCTGGCATTGATAAAGGNAAAACNATAAAAAATATAATTCTAAAAAAACTAGCNCCCTCAACAAATGCNGCCTCTTCAATTTCTTTTGGAATTTGNTCAATGAAATTTTTCATCAACCAAACTGTAATAGGCAANGTTATTACTGTATGNCCAATCACCATTGANGTTANAGTATCAAGCAACCCNAATTTCATCAAAAGNATATACATTGACATCATTAANAATGGTATTGGAAATGCNAACGAACTTAANAAAAATAACATTATTGTAGATTTTCCNGGAATTGCAAATCTTGANAAAGCATAAGCNGTNAAAGCACCAACAATTGTAGCNATTATTGCTGCCAANAAAGCTATCAATATACTNTTATATAAAATATTAACTACAAATCCATTCATNATTCTGAAGTAACTNTCAAATGTTATTTCAGATGGTATCCATTCAGGCGGACGATTAAAAACATCTGCTTCATTTTTTACAGAAGTAGAAACCATCCAAATTATAGGAGAAATTAAAAATAANGTTGATATAAANGCACTAAGTTGAAGNCCATAAGGTATAATATAACGTTCAACTATTTTTGCTAAACTNAATTTCATAAAAAAATCTCTANACCTCTCGAACTACTGTTTTTAANTANAGTGCACCAAATGCAACTAACATAATCAACCANAGAGTTCCCACNGTNGCAGCAAGTGCAAAATCCCAAGAATCAAANGCTAAATTATAGGAATACATGCTCAAAACCATTGTTGAATTCATTGGNCCNCCNTCAGTTAANACAAATGGTAAAGTCATTTCTTGAAACATTCNAACAGCTTGCATTAAGGCNGCTGCTAAAGATATATTNTGTATAAGTGGNAGGGTTACTTTAAAAGTTTTNTGCCAATANCCAGCNCCATCCACTTCNGCTGCATCAATAACNTCATTGGGNACACCTTGAAGNGCNGCAAGCATAATAACCATTAGAAANGGTATTGACCGCCANGCAAANCANANAATAATTGACCACTGAGCNGCTNTACCATTAAACAACCAATCAATTTCTTTTTCAATAATTCCATANTGNGTNAGNGTTCCATTNACTANNCCATAATCNGTATTAAACANCCAACCCCAAAGAATNGCTATNACAATCCANGGNACAACCCAGGTTTGAAANATAAGCGANCTATANAAACCTGAAAATCTTATTGCATTATTTANTAAAAGNGCTAANCCAAGTGATACTANCATTGCTATCACAGTTGCTGTCCCTATAATAAAAATCGTATTACCTAAAACTTGCCAATAAACATCGTCTTGAAATAAATACCTATAATTCTCAAAACCAACTAATTTTGTTGTNGGNCTNAAAGGAGAAGCNTTTGTAAAACTCATATATACCCCATTTANAATTGGATATACTATGAAAAATGCNACTATAAAAATAGCTGGNAAACAAAGACATAAAAGTANCAATTTATTTTGTTTTAAAGAATACATTTTAAAAGAAATAACNCATTTAACTTAAAAATTTAAANACATTAATTTNTTATACGTTCNCTNGTNTCTGGATCAAAAAGAAAGATTTCNTCTGGNTCAGTTTTTAAGNAAATAATATCCCCNACTTTTANGTCTAAATCTCGATTTGTTTCAGCACACAATACTTTATCTCCAACATCAGAAAATACAAAAGTACTTGTTCCTGTNGTTTCTAAAATANTAACCCTTGCCATAAAATCTGTTTTTAANTTTGAAATTTTNAGTGATTGTGGCCTGATACCTATTATTNTTTTTNNACCTTCANTTAATTTAANTTTATTTGGAAGTGGTATCATCACGTTTTCATTTACNAGTAAANATNTTTTNCCNTTATGTGNTTGAACANNACCCTCCAAAAGATTNATTTCAGGAGAACCCAAAAATGATGCAACAAATAGATTTTTTGGATTATCAAATAATTCTAGTGGNGTTCCNACCTGNATAATTTNCCCCTCATTCATCACAACAATTTTATCAGCCATAGTCATAGCTTCTATTTGATCGTGAGTTACNTAAACTGTCGTGCTTTTNAGTCTAAAATGAAGNCTCTTNATTTCTGTNCGCATTTTTGTTCTNAGNTTTGCATCAAGATTTGATANTGGNTCATCAAACAAAAATAATGANGGGTCCCTTACAATTGCCCGCCCCATAGCAACTCTTTGTCGCTGTCCTCCTGACAATTGNTTNGGATACCTTTTCATATAAGGCTCNAGTTTTAATATTTGAGCGGCTTCATTTACTAAATCATTAATTTTTTCCTTTGGAACTTTATCTAATTTNAGTCCAAATTCCATATTGTTTCTNACAGTTANATGNGGATATANAGCGTAATTTTGAAATACCATAGCNATATTTCTATCTCTCGGTCTTAAATCTGTTACATTATTATTATTAAGGTTTAAATGCCCNATAGAAGGATACTCTAATCCAGCTATAATTCTCAACAAAGTNGATTTTCCACANCCAGANGGACCAACCAAGACACAGAATTCNTGCTTCTCTATNTTAAGATTAATNTTTTTTAATACTTCTACTTTATCGAAGGATTTACTTATATTGTTAAGTTCTAAATATGACAAGTCTTANCCTACTGNTTCCTAAAAAAATGACAAAATAAAATTGTGATATCTAAAAGATATCACAATTTCTNAGGNNANAACTATTTATCTACCCATTTTNGATTTTATTTTTTTATCNACACTGACCANTACTTCNTCAGCNTTAGCACCATTTATNACTTCCTGCATTCCAACAGCNAGTTCACCAAGAATCATATTAAATTTTGAAGAACTTATTGGAGTGTCATAAGTGAATGGGAGAGCATCGACAAAGAGTTGTGCATAAGCATCGTCGCCCACAATTCCAGTACCTAGTANATCCATACTACTTGATGGAAGAAGACCAGAAGATGTNAAAAATTCATCAGTTATGTCCTTATCAAATAAAACAGTTCTGATAAAATCAACNGCCAATTCTGGACTTTTTGTTTTTGATGANACTGTTACAACAATTGGATTNCCAATTGTTNTTACAGAGCCATCTGGTGCTGCTGGCATTTGAGANAACCAAACATCTCCATCNGGCTCAACAGATAATTTTCCACCTGACATNTTTTTNACTAAACCTCGTCCCCATGGTCCCTCAAATATAAANCCAGCTCTTTCCTCNGCAAATAAAGTNCTTGTTTCTGCAAAACCAAACCCTACTGGGCTACAATTTGCATTAACAATTTCTGCAATCCAATTAAGAGCATCACTTACACTTTTATTGTTNACTTCTGGTTTGTTGTCTACTTGAATATCNCCACCATGTCCGTAAACAATTGGGATACTCCANTGAGCTGAATTAGGATTTTGAGATGTTCGAAGCGCTATCCCAAAAACATTNCCACCATTNCGATCTGGGAGTTTACAAATTTTCATAACAGCATCTTTAAGTTCAGCCCATGTTTTTGGNGGACTATCTGGATTTAATCCAGCNTCTTTCATTAAATTTCGATTGTAGTGCATTAAAATTGGACCTGGATTCCAAGGAACCGCCACTAGATCACCNTCCCANGTAAGNGCNTCACGNGATGTTTTTGGAATGGAATTTATCTCTTTTTNTGTCAATAAATTGTCTAGNGGTTGCAAACCTCCAATTTCTGCTAATGCTGGAACCCANCCAGCAACAAGCTGAATTACATCTGAAGGATTACCNGCAATTGTTGAGACTGTTGCTTGCTGAAGTGCTTGTCCAAAAGCAGTATCAACCATAATCAAGTCAACATCCTTATTTTTATCTTCATATTTTCTTTCAGCCATNGCAATAGCTTCTTTTGAAAAATCAAAAGTCTGATGCCAACCAGATACTTTAATTGATTCAGCTGAAAAAGCAGTTTGAGAAAGAATAACTGTTANAACAGAAATTCCATAAATCAATAATCTTCCTAACATTTCNATCCCCATNGTTAAATTAAAATAAATATTATTTACATGTTACATGTAAATAATTATTGTTTTAATTATTATGGCCTGTCAACACAAATATAGTTTTGATATTATTAGAGTAAAATACAGCTGCCTTTGAAATATAATTATTAAAATATGAATAAAATTATTGATCTATCCACTTTCGATTTAAGGTTCCCAACTTCAGAGCATTTAGATGGTTCAGACGCAATGAACCTCGATCCAGATTATTCCGCAGCTTATGTAGTTCTTCATACTGAAAGCAACATTGAGGGTCATGGACTTACATTTACAATTGGAAGAGGAAATGAAGTATGTGTGAAGGCTATTGAAGCTATGCGCCCATTGGTAATTGGCTTAGAACTAGAATGGATTAGAAAAAATTTAGGTAAATTTTGGCAAAAAATGACAGGAGACAGTCAACTACGATGGATAGGACCAGAAAAAGGGGTCATACATCTTGCTACAAGTGCAATAGTTAACGCTGTTTGGGATTTGCTTTCAAAAAGAGAAAAAAAACCGGTTTGGCAGTTTGTAAGTGAGATGCCTTCAGAAGAAATTCTTAATACTATCGATTTTAGATACATATCAAATGTCATTACACCTAATCAAGCACTGAAAATTCTTAAAAATTTAGAGAATAGTAAAAACGAACGTATTTCAAAACTGAAAGCAGAAGGTTATTCTAGCTATACCACATCAGCAGGATGGCTAGGTTATAATAATCAAAAACTCAAAAAACTATGTCTCCAATTAAAAAAGTCTGGTTTTAAATATGCTAAGTTTAAGGTGGGCAAAAATATCAAAGATGACATTAAACGACTAGAAATAATTAGAAAGGAATTAGGTGATCATTTTAATATTATGATTGATGCCAATCAAGTATGGGAAGTTGATCAGGCCATTGACTGGATTAAAAAACTTAGCTTTTCAAAACCCTTATTTATTGAAGAACCTACAAATCCGGATGATATAATCGGACACAAAA
>PBGQ01000001.1 GCA_002720125.1 Rickettsiales bacterium
TTTGAACAATGTGGTTCAGGAGAAGTTACTGCAAAAGGATTGGTTGATGGTGTTCAGGCTGGTTGCTTTCCTCAACTTTATCAGGCATTAGGTTCTAATCCACCTGATCAAGTTATAACGTTATAATAATTAGCACCACTCTCATATATTAATTGGGGTTTTATAAAATATCCGTAATTTATAATAGATTGAGATTTAAGACCTATTACCATAAGATAAATTGAATAATTTAGCTTAACACGCTAAAGTTGAATTGTGTGCTAATTACTTATTTATTCAATTTACATTTGGCCTTGATAAATGAACCTTCTCCTTTTGGTAGAAATGAAATGGCATATACACAATTTATTCCTTCGTATTTCTCGAACTTACCAGTACCTTTTTCAAATCTAATTTTTCCTATACCCGTGTCGAAATTGTCAGATTCCCTATCCATCATTAACCAAAAAACATTTCCATCTTTGTTAGTACCCTTACAGTAATTTTTGAGTACTGTTCCTTTTCCTTTTATAATTGTATGACTGCCAGCACAATTAATTTTACCCCAATCACCTAAACTATCCTTCCAATTTCCAGCACCTTTAAATTGCCTATAGGTCAAAATATCAGAATACTCAAAAAGATTAAGGTCTCTTTTATCCGTAGTAGAGAATATTTCTAACTCAAAGTCTTTAGCTTGCAATAAGTTAGAAATAAGAAATAGTGATAAAAAAAATAATTTTTTCATAATATCCATATTACGTGTAACATTTACTATAGTAGAATGAGACGAATTTTGTTAGCATAAATTAATTCTTATAAATTCAATATGAAATATTTATTTTTTATTTTTTACTTTTTTATCACAAATTTTACTTATTCTGATGATTACATTATGAATTTTCAAGCTATTGTAAAAAATTTAAAAGAATTTAATATATCTAAAACTGAAAAGTTTAGAAGTTATGAGATGGAGGGTACATTTACAGATAATTATGGCAATTATGGTAAAACTAATTTTATAGTAATTTCAGATACTAAGAATGATAAATTGTTAAGACTTAATGCAACAGTTGAAAATATTTATTCAAATAATGAGAAGCTTTTTATAAGAGGTATAAGGGAAAAAAGCGACGTTGATGCAGGTGTGGCGTATGGTTTAGTAATAGGAGCTACTACAAAACTCAAACCTCTAATTGGCACCAAATGTTTTACAAGCGTAAAGTATTTTGATGATGCTATATTTGGAATTCAAAAATGTAAATTATCCGAGACACAAACTAAGGTTTTAAAATCATTAATTAACCAACCAAGAAACTAGGTTTTTAGCAGCTTTAATCGCCAAAAAACTAATTATCATTTTGCCAGGTATTATTGGTGACACCTTCTTTTTTAAGCAAGTGCTTTTGTATCTTGCCAGTACTAGTTTTTGGAAAGTCAAGCATAATTCTTATGTATTTAGGAATTGCAAAATCTGCTAAGTTCTTTTTTACTTCCTCAATCCATTTTTTATATTTAAAACTTGCTCCCTCAATTATTAATAAAGCTACCATAACCTCTTCTTCCATCCCTGAATCTTTTGCTGGAACTGCAAAAGCAGCAGCTTCAATAATTTCTGGTATTTTAAGAAAAGCTTGTTCAACTTCGAAAGAAGAGATATTTTCTCCTCTTCTTCTTATACAATCTTTTATTCTATCTACGAATATGAAATGACCAGTTTTAGTTCTTATTCCTGCATCCCCAGTATGAAACCAAAAATTTCTATAAGATTTAAACGACTCAGAGGGCATCCCTATGTACCCTTGCATGAAGGCAAAAGATACTTTTGGTCTTACAACTATTTCTCCTATTTCTCCATTTTTCATTTTTTCATCAGTTTCTGGATTCCATATTTCTACTTCAAAATATTTTTTATATACTTTACCGCAAGTACCGTTTCCTTTTTCACCAATTACTCCATATAAAGGTATATTAACTTCTGTCATTCCATATAAGGGAATTAAGTGTCTAACACCAAACCTCTTCCTCAGTATTTTTTCTGGTTCAGCAGGTAGTGGTGCAGAACCTATAAGTTTTAAATTATGTTTTTTATCATAGTGTGTAGCTTTCTGAGCAACTACAAATGCTGCTATAGATCCCAACATATTAGTATGAGTTACTTTATGTTTTATAATGTCTTTTAACCAATTAGACGCAGAGAATCTTTCTCTAATTATAGCTTTACTATTATTTATCAAGCATGCCAAAAGTTGCATAAAAAGACCATTAGCATGATACAATGGAAGGCATATATAAAATCTATCATATTTTTTTAAATTGTAATTTTCTATCGTTCCTATGGCAAATAAAACACAATGACTATTAGGCATAATGACACCCTTTGAGGGTCCTGAGGTACCACTAGTGAACATAATACATGAAATGTCATAATGTTTATTATCTGACAACAATTTTTCATTCAACTTTTTTTTTTTCTTAAAATAATCGACATTAATTATTTTTATTTTTTTTCTAACAACGCGAATTCTTCTTAATTCAGTGTTATATTTTTTCTCCACAATTATAGTTTTAGGAGAAGATAATTTAATCTGATGGCATAAAACATTTCCCCTCAAAGCAGTATTTATTGCTATAAACTTTGCGCCCAGAAATGCCGATCCAATCCACAAAGGGATAAATATTTTTGGACTATCAACCATTACCAATACTCCATCTTCTTTTTGTATACCTAATTCATGTAAAGATTTTGCGGCCTTGAGAGCTAGAGAATATATTTTTTTATATTTCCATTTTTCTCCATCTGTAAACTCTATGATTTCTAAATCTGGATTTTTTTTGCAATTGTTTCTTATTATTTTTGATATAACCCAATTCTTATGTTCTTTAAGGTTAGGATAAAGTAAATTATTTTTCATTTATAATTTTCGTAAAAATAATAATAATTATAAGTAATTATTTAATACTTGTTAATTAAGCTGATAGTATCAAAAACGAAATGCTATTAAAAGTAAAAGAAGTAAACCTTGAGAAGTCATTAGAATTTTATGTACTAAGGTACAAAAGTTTTCATAAATAATTTTATAATTATAAATTAAAAAATAAAAATGAACTCTTTATAGAAAATAATCGTAGAAGTTCATGTGAGAAATATTATAGGTATTTTAACTTTAATTTATTTTATTCCGGGTATTTATGCCTGCGATTTCTTAAATTATGAAGGTTATGCTGATTTAACAAATCTCATGGGGAAAAATTCTAAATTTTATGATGCTTATAAACAAGGAAAGTGCGTTTTAGATAGCGCATTAAAAGATTTACCCATTGAACAAAGAAAAATTCTGGCTAACTTAATAGCAAAGTCATATATAATTGGAAAATAATATTATAAAACTTTAAATAACTTTTAGACAAAAAAATAAGATTATTATAAAATTTACTATGTACCAGATCATATTTATAGATAGGAAGTTTCTTGGATAACAGGACTAAAAATTATATCATTGCACTTATATCTTGCTACCTCATTTTTCTAGTTGGTTGTGCAACCCAAACAGGTGCTATCTATAAGCCAAATGAAGCAGGAAAAATTATGGAGGTAAAAAAGGGAATATTGCTAAATTCGAGAGAAATTTTAATAAGCGGTCTTGATGAGGAGAAAAAAAATTGGGGTAGTATTGTGGGTGCGGTTGTTGCTGGTACTGCTGCGTACGGCTTAACAGAAGGAGACACTCCACTTGAACAGGCTGCTATAGTTATTGCAACTATAGGAGGGGCTATGGCAGGAACATTCATAGACGAACAAATCCAAACTACACCAGGACATGAGTATACAATTCAATTAGAAGACGGTAAAAATATTGTTATTGTTCAAGCTTCTGAAGATAAAAAAAGTATTATAGATGATGGTACTGAGGTTAGTATAGTTTATTCAAATACTGGTTATGTAAGAGTAGTACCTTAAACAAGAATGCAGGTAATTTGGTTTAGGAGAGACCTAAGAGTATTTGATAATGAAATTTTGCATAAAGCGCAAGAGAATGGACCATATATCCCACTTTATATTTTTGAGGTAGACCTTTGGAAAAATTCCTCTTTAAGCTACAGAAACTTTAAATTTTTAGAAGACTCGCTCATTGACTTAAGTATAGAATTATCACGCCTAGGACAAGAACTCGTTATAAAAACAGGAAATTGTCTTAAAATTCTTGATAGTTTAAAAACTACATACAATTTTAAAACTTTATGGACACATGAGGAAACTTGGAATAATTGGACATTTACAAGAGAAAAAAAACTTAAAAATTGGGTAGAGTCTCATAACATTAGATGGGTGCAATTACCTCAGACGGGAGTCGTTAAAAATATTAAATCTAGGAATGGATGGTCAAAAAATTGGAGCCTTAGGATGAATAAACCTCTAATTGAATGTCCAAATAAAACTAAAAGTATAATATCATCAGAATTTAAAATTCCTAATTACCAAAACTTAGGGCTTAAAAAAGAAAAAAATTCTTGTACTATGCAAGGGGGAAGAAAAAAAGCATTACAATTATTAGACACATTTCTAAATAAAACTGGAGAATTATATTCTAAAGAAATGTCCTCTCCACTTACGGCATATACAAGTTGTTCAAGGTTGTCTTCTCATATTTCTTTTGGTAATATCTCTATTAAAGAAGTTTATAAAGCAACCAATAAAAAATTATTAGAGATTAATAATTATCCTATAGGCATATCAAAGAATTGGAGAAAATCCCTTAATTCTTTTAAAAAAAGATTACATTGGCATTGTCATTTTATCCAAAAGTTTGAGGATGAACCAAGAATAGAATTTAAAAATATGCATTCATCATATGATGGTATTAGAAATTCTGAGTTTAATGAAAAATTCTTTAGCTCTTGGAGAGAAGGAATAACAGGTTATCCTTTTATAGATGCTTGTATGAGAGCACTTAAGAAAAATGGGTGGATCAATTTTAGAATGAGAGCAATGCTAATAAGTTTTAGTAGTTATCACTTATGGTTACATTGGAAGAAGACCTCAGATTACTTAGCGTCATTATTTGTTGATTTTGAACCAGGCATTCATTACTCGCAAGCACAAATGCAATCCGGTACTACCGGTATAAACAGTATTAGGATTTATAATCCTATTAAACAGAGTATAGATCATGACCCTCATGGAGATTTTATAAGAACCTGGGTTCCAGAACTATCAAAAGTCCCTAAGTCAGCTATTCACAGACCTTGGTTGAATGATAATAAACCTGCAGACTATCCAAATCCAATTGTAAATGAAAGTGAAGCAAGGAAATTTGCCTCTAAAGAAATTTATAAGTTGAGAAAGTCTTCAAAGCATTTTGAGGAGGCAAAAAGTATTTATATTAAACATGGTAGTAGAAAGGCTGAATTCAAAAAAGGAATTAATAAAAAAAAAGTTAAAAATAATCAATTAACTTTTAAATTTTATTAATTTGGTTAAAATTTTAAAANACAATTATTTTATTTTTTAGTTTATGAAAAATATCAACGATAAGATAATAAATCATTATAGCAAGGAAGAATTATTTAATAAAATTTTAGAGGTTTTAAAAACCTCTGGGGTAAGTACAAGAAATATTTCACAAGATGATTTAAATTACCTAGACGAATTCCACATNGGAGGTATACAGGTAACAAAAAAAATACTAGAAGATTTAAAAATTACTAGTAGTACCAAAGTTTTGGATCTTGGTTCAGGAATAGGAGGGCCTGCTAGATACATTAGTTCATCATATGGTGCTAAAGTAATAGGTATAGAGCTTACTCCTGAATTCGTTGATACAGCAAAACNGTTAAATAANCTTACAGGTTTAAATGTTGATTTTTTTGAAGGAAGCGCAATTGAAATACCTTATAAAAATAAGCAATTTGATATTATTACCTTATTTCATGTTGGAATGAACATTCAAAATAAAATTAAGTTATTTAGTGAAGCTTTTAGGTTGCTAGTTTCAGGTGGCTTTTTTGTTGTGTATGATGTAATGAGGGTAGGAAAAGGAAATATAGATTTTCCAGTCCCTTGGGCTACTGAAAAAGACTTCTCATTTGTGGAAAGCCCTGAATATTATAAAGAAAAAGGTATTAATCAAGGATTTATAAAGTATAAAGAACGTAACTATGCTAATTTCACATTAAAACTTTTTGAAGAAGCAAATTCCAATATAAAGAAATCAAAAAAAAACGTGATAAGCGCAAGTACATTAATGGGTGAATCTTTTAATATAAAAATAGGAAATATTATAAAAGCTATAGAAAAAGAATGTATTGCACCGGTTGAAATCATTTTTAAAAAACCAGNTATATCTAAANCAAAAATATCTTGAGAATGTTCTATTTTTTTATTTGAANCCCATAAACTGAAGTAAATAGAAAAAATTAATTTGGTGGCATTGGCGCCGNNTCAACAGNTTTTTTAAAGGCTTNTCTTTCAGACAATTTTAAAAACCAATTACTTAATGAGTTATATGACGAGAAATCTATTTCTAGAACCTTACATCGATTTAACCAGCATCCAATAGAAATATCTGCTAAGTTTATTTTATTTTCCAGAATAAATGAGTTTCTGGAAAGCTGGGTATTTAATATTTTAAAAATTGAATATATTTTATCTTTCGCTTCTTTTGCCATAACATTATTTCTCTTATCTCTGGGAAGCAGAAGAGTATGCGCAGTATATATTGCACATGGTAATCCAAAAACTAAACTTGACCAATCTAACCACTGATTGTTTAAGGCCTCTAACTGTGAGTCATTGTTTTGTATTATATCAAANTTAACTGATATATATTTAATAATAGCATTTGATTCATAAATATAAAAATCATCATCTTTTAATACTGGTATGGTACTATTNGGATTTATTTTCTTGAATTCATCAGTTTCATGACCTTTAAATTTTCCTCCAATATTTACCGCCTGAAATTGAACATTACCTTCGTGACAAATCCAATGAACTTTTTGAACATTAGCAGATGATTTTCTTCCTAGAATGGTTAACATAATAAAAGAATTATAATTGAATATTTATAAACATACTATTGCAAAATTAAAAAGTTATTTACTCCTACAAAGAAAAAAAGTTAGAGTTTTTTACTAAAAAATTATAAAATGTATTTATGAAATTAAAAAAAATCTTATATGTTAAAATTTTTCTTATTTCAATTTTATCAAGCCCTCTATTATCTCAAACTTTAGATGATGTGATTAATAGTGAAAATAGAACTTTATTATATAAGNAAAGAGATAAGTATAGAAATCCTAAGGAAACATTAACTTTTTTTAAGCTAAAACCTAATATGCATGTAATCGAATTACAACCTAGTGGAGGGAACTCTCCTGGAGGATGGTATACAGAAATTATAGCACCATTCTTAAAAAAAAATGGATTACTGATCGCTGCACATTTTAATCCAAACGAGGCGGAATGGAGGGCAAAAATGAGGAAAACATTTGAAAAAAGAATAAAAGAAAATAAGGATTTCAAATATATAAAAATGTCAGTGCTTTCAATGCCACCTATTGAACTAGCAGAAGATAATTCTGTTGATATGGTAGTTACTTTCAGAAACCTCCATAACTGGTTAAAAAGTGGTTATTTAAAAGAAGTATTCGAGGTGTCTTTTGATGCTTTAAAACCAGGAGGTATATTTGGAGTTGTAGAACATAGAGCTCCAGAAGGTTTTACTATAAATCAAATGAATAAGTCTGGATATGTTACAGAAAGTCTAGCTATTGATTTAGCAGAGGAGGTAGGTTTTATCCTTGAAGAAAAGTCTGAGATTAATGCCAATCCACTGGATAGTAAGGATCATCCTAACGGAGTCTGGAACTTGCTTCCTACTTTAAAACTAAATAAGGATCAGAAAAAATCTAAGTATGTAAAGATAGGCGAAAGTGATAGAATGACACTTCGTTTTATTAAACCTTTTAACTAGTAATAAATTATTTTAAAAGTATATACTCTAATGCCTATAAAAGGCATTAGAGTATCAGTATTCTACTAAAGGTTTACCGTAACAGCTTTAGTCTCTAGATAATTGTCCATGCACTCAAAGCCCATTTCTCGTCCATTACCAGATTGCTTATATCCTCCAAATGGTAAAGCTGAGTCAAAAACATTGTGACAGTTTATCCAAACCGTTCCAGCCTTAATTTTTGCAGCCATCTTATGAGCTGTACTAATGTCTTTAGACCATACACTTGCTGCAAGTCCAAATTCAGTATTATTAGCTTCAGATGCTATGCTATTTAAATCATCATCAGTGATTTTTTGAGTTGTTAAAACAGGTCCAAATATTTCTTCTTGAACAAATTTCATATCTGCATTAGTTTTTGAAAAAACAGTCGGGTGTACAAAATGACCGCCATTGGAATTATCATGCGTTCCTCCAACTAGGCACTCTGCTCCGTCTTGTTTGCCTGATTCCATATATCCAACAACTTTTTCATATTGTTCATTTGATACTAATGGTCCCATTTGAGAACCATCTTTATCATTCATACCAGGTCCAACTTTAATGCTTTTTGCTATTTCAGCTACACCTTCAGTTACTTTGTCATAAACCTTTTCATGAGCAAATAACCTTGAACCAGCACAACATGTTTGACCGTGATTGAAGAATATACCGCTAGCTACTCCTTGAATAGCTGCATCAATATCAGCATCAGGAAAAACTATAGCAGGAGACTTTCCTCCAAGCTCCAAAGTTACTTTCTTTAAATTTCCAGCAGAAGCCTTTGTAATTAGCTTTCCAACTTCCGTTGAACCTGTAAATGCAACTTTATCTATATCAGGATGTGAAGCAATTGGAGCACCGGCTTCCTCACCTAATCCAGTAATAACATTCAATACTCCTTTTGGTAAAAGGCCAGAATCGTTAATAATTTCAGTTAACCTTAGAGCAGATAAAGGTGTTTGCTCTGCTGGCTTTAAAATTACAGTACAACCTGCAGCCAAAGCTGGTGCTATTTTCCAAGCTGCCATCAATAATGGAAAATTCCATGGAATTATTTGTCCAACAACTCCAATAGGTTCTCTCAGTGTATAAGAGTGAAACTGTGAACCAGGTGCAAGCGTATTATTAACTAAAAATGATCCAGGAATTGTTTGACCTTCTAACTTAGTTGCCATTCCTGCCATATAGCGAAATAAATCAACTGCTAAAGGCACATCGGCCACACCTGCCACAACTACTGACTTACCATTATCTANTGCTTCTAGTTGNGCTAATTCTTCAGCATGCTGTTCAATAATATCTGATAACTTCCATAAGATTTTCCCTTTTTCGTTAGGTGCCATTTTTGACCAACTTCCTGCTTCAAATGCTTCTCTTGCAGCTTTAACTGCTAGATCAACATCATTTGAGTCAGCAGCTGCACAACTAGCAATTCTTTTCCCAGTTGCAGGATCTTCTACATCAAAAGTTTTACCAGATTTAGAATCTACCCAGTCTCCATTGATAAAAAGCTTTTTGGCTTTATTAGTAACCAAAAAACTTTCTACGTTATTATTTACATTATAATCTAAATTTAATGCCTCCATATATAATTACCTCCGTAAAAAAAATTTATAAATAAAAGGAATCTGATTCTAGTGCAAATGATAATTATTCTCAATATTTATTTTATTATTTTTTAAAAAAAATATGGTAGTATGAAANTTATTTAAAAAAAAAAATTGTCTAATTTCTTNCATATATTTCTTGTTATATCTGTTGCAACAGTTATAGGGTTTAGTTTGGGAGTACTAAGTAAAAGATATTCAAGTAATATATTGCTTAAAAATAAAAAAAAAGAAGATAATAAGAGGAAAGATAATCTTTAATGGTAATTCTTTAGGAGTTTGTAAAAAATTAAAAATAATGGGCTATTTATAAATGAAAATTAAATTATACTTACTTAATTTAGATACACTTGGAAGGAAAGACATAGTTTTAAATTTATCCACTCGTGTTCTATTATTAAATAAAATATAAATCTAATTCATATTCATATTAATAGCCCATATACTCCCTAATTCTTATAGAATGTCGTCTACTGCTTTAATTGCTGCGGCAGCGCATTGCTCATCTTCGTCAGCTGTTGCACCGCTTACACCGATAGCACCCAAAAGTACTCCTGACTTAGTTCTTATTGGAAGTCCGCCAGCAAATGCTACTAAATCTTTAGAAAAGGCTAAACCAGGTATTATTCCAGGTTTACCATCTTTACCATATACTAATTCTTCTATAGTTCTTGTTGGGAAAGGAATACCAGCTGAAGAATTAGCTTTTTTCATAGCTATATCAATGCTTAATAAAAATGCATCGTTTTGACGTCTAAATAATACTAGATCGCCTCCGTCATCAACTATTGCGATGTTAATTGGACTGTAACCACTCTTTCGTTGGTCTGCTTCGCATGCATCAGCCATAACTTTAGCCATAGCTAGATTAATTACTGGCTTTGACTTTAGCGCATGTCCATCAGAAAATGCATTGAATGATAAGAATAGGAACAGATAAATAAATAGTGCACGTCTCATGATATATCTCCTTTCATTGTGATAATGATAATCATTCTCATAATATATAACATAAATTAAATATGTAAAGCATTTTATTTATATAAAAACAGATATATTTAAGACTCTTTTAGTGAAACTTTAAATTTTTTAATAGCGTCTAGTGCGCTTAAAAAACCAGACTCTGCATATGGTCCCACCATCCAATCACCACATATAGCTAATTTTAAATCATAATTTACAATTGAATCATACAAAGGAGGATTTATTATTTGAGAATATCTCCAATAATGTAAAGCTTGGTTGTCATTATCTGATAAATTAAGATTCGTTATATTTGAACATTCTTTTATTAATTTTTTAATAAACATTTTTTTTAATAAAGTTTTTTCCTCTTTAATATTCATATTAGTAAGTATAACCATACACGTAATATTCTTCTCATCTCTTTCAGGTTTAGCACTATTAACAGATATGGATTTTATTAATTTATTTTTTACAAAAGCAAAATCAAATCCTAAGTCAATTTTTTTATTAAATCCTAGCATTAATGAATAACAGCTTCCCATTTTAATTTTTTTTAATTTATTTCTTAGACTTGAACTAAATTTACAAATTAGAGCTGCTTGAGCAGCTGGAACTGTTAAATATAACCACTCAAAAGGACCATATTTTTTTTTTGTATCGTCTTCTAAGTACCACAAGTTTTCTAATTTAAAAATATTTACAATCTTGGAACTTAATTTTAATTTAAAATTTTTACAGAAAAACTTTCCAACCATATTCATATTAGGAGTTCCGATGAAAAGCTTATCTGAATATTTCCAATTAAATTTACTATATAAATTTTTATCATTAATATCTACAAATCTTGCTTTCCAAGAATTAATATAATTATTTTTAATTGCAGGTTTTAAAAAATTATAAAAATCTTTAGTTTTTATCTGAAAGAAAGGTGCTCCATGATCAAAAACAAAATTATNAGCTCTCCTAGTTGCTAATCTCCCTCCAACTCCTCTAGATTTATCAAATATAGTAATGTCATATTCTTTTAAATTAACTGCTAAAGTACAACCTGTTATGCCAGAACCTATAATTGCTATTTTTTTCATTACAAAATTCTATTAATTAATTGCGTAGCTAATTTCATTTATTAGTTCGCTTGCAATAATTGTTTTTTTCTTTTTATTAAGAATTTCTATTGCACATTTTGAATGTAATGAAACACCTGATTTAGCGGGATTTTCAATGCCTTGAGAAACAAGACCACTTATTATGCCGGATAGAACATCACCTGTTCCTCCGGTAGACAATATACTGTTAGCAAAGTTATTTATATAAAGTTTATTTTCTAAAACTAAACTTCCAGGACCTTTTAAAACCCAATGGCCACCATATTTTTCTTTAAGATCTTTAATTGCTTTAAAACGATCTTTGAAGCTGTTATTGAGTAATATCTCTGCTTCACCGTAATGAGGAGTACAAATTAATAAATTTCTTCTTTTCTTTTTAAAGTTTCTAGAAAGCCAAATAAGGGCATCTGCATCCAACACTAANGGAAGATCTGTATTCCATATATATTCAAGTAATTCGCTAGCATTTTCTCCAAGACCTGGTCCTGCAAGTACCACCTTGATTTTTTTTANCATTTTTACTAAATNCTNTATCGTATGTTCCAAATGTATAATTTCATTTATTCTTTTATTAGGATTATTAGTGCATAGATAAACTTTGCCGNCTCCTGTTTTTATTGCCGCAGTCGCAGATAAATTTGCTGCACCTATCATTCCATCCCATCCTCCTATAATCAATGCATTTCCAAAGGTACCTTTATAGCCATATTTATTTCTTCTTAAATTTATTTTTTTTTCTGGATTTAATAAATACGTTTTGCTTTTTATTTTATATTTTTTTATATNTANACCAAGATCATTATACAATAATTGACCTGAGGCAATAAGACCACCTCCTGTATAGCAACCTCTTTTGGGGGTTAAGCACATCAAAGTTGAAGAGGCTTTTACTGAGTCTTTATAAGTAACACCATTATTTGGATTTAATCCTGAAGGAATATCAATAGAAATTACTGTAGCACCTTTTGATTTGGCTTTATTAATCCAATTTATTGCTTTTAAGCTATTTCCTTCAGGAGCTCTATTTATGCCTATTCCCAAAATACCATCTATTATTAAGTAATCTTTATTTATAGTTTTTAAAACAGGAAGATTTTTTAAAAATATAGCATTAATGTTCCTTAAAAACTTTTTTATTCTTCTAGAATTTTTATTTCTTTTTGTATAATCAATGCTGACTATGTCTTTGTTTTTAATTACACCAAAAAAAGTAGCAGCTAGCGCGTCTCCACCGTTATTTCCTGCTCCAGCTATAGAAATTATTTTTTTATGTTTATATGTATCGCAAACTTTTATTATTTCTTTTCCAGCCCTAAGCATAAGCAAAAAAGGATCAATTCCATTTTTCTCTAATTTATTTTCTAAAAGTAGAGTTGATTTTGTATCGTAAAGTTGCATCGGTATGAACTATTATCTTGACAACTGTAACATAGTTTTAAATAAAGTATTTTTTTTTTCTGACATTGCATCTATNAGTGAAAAATGATTCTCATTTAAATTCNTAAGTAATTTGGTTTTAAAGTTATTATTTTTTAGCATTTTATAATATTCTACAGTTTGTTCTTTCCAGCCGAGAGGTTCTTGCTTTCCGCACGCCAGTAAAACGGGTATTTTTAACATTGGAATAACATTAANGGTATTGTTTTTCATAGCTTCCTTAAAGGACAATTTAATTTTTTTATTTATATTCAGCATTAAAACAATCTTGGTGTTATAAATTCCACTTACCAAAGCTGCACCCTTAAAAATATTAAAAGGTAAATTATATTTTCTCCAATTTACATTCAACATTAGAGAAACAAGATGTGCTCCAGCAGAGTGTCCTGAAATTACTATATTTTTATTATTACCATTAAATTTAATACTATTCCTGTATATCCATATTACTGCCTCAATAATTTGTTCTTTTATTTTAGATAGATTTACATTAGGACATAAATCATAATTAACATTAAAAAAGACTAAATTATTATTTACATAAGTTTCAGCCATGTGATTATGATAAGATTTATCCAANGCCCTCCAGTATCCTCCATGAATAAAAACGTGAATAGGCATAAGAGTAGTTCTTTTCTTATAGAAAACATCCAGCTTTTGTAGTTTTCCTATTCCATAAGCTAAATTTAACTTTTTTTGAAGTTTTATAGAAATATTTTTGCTTTTCTTTTTTGAAATATTTAAAAAATAGTTATAATTTTTTACACTTTCTCTCGGATTATAAGTCTTTTCTAAATTATTTCTAAAATGTTGCATATTTATAAAAAAAAAATGATCCTCTTTACAATGTAACACGTATTTTAAACATGATACGTGATTTATACAATATAGTAATGAATGCTGATTACAATGGAATAGCTAACCTTCCGAATATGGTTAAATTTCAGTTAATGATAATCTTGTCATTTATGTGGTCTATAATTTTCACTTTAATGATAGGTAGCTTTCTAGTATTAGGACCTACTATTGTACTTCACGTCTTTTTTCTAATTGGAGTTTATTTTACTTCAGAAATATTTAGCGATAAAATTATTTAATATTATTGTTTGCCAACTTTAAGGGATTAGTAAAAATAATAGTCATATTCTCGTAAGTTTTTGCCCATAAAATATTTTTAATCTTAATGTCTTTAAGCTGACCATTTAAATTAATATTACCAACTTCTGCCTTACAAACTTTTTTAGAAGACCAGGAAAGATAATTATTTACCGAACTATTGGTTTTTGCATTATTTAAAATTTTCATATTGCCCCTTGTAGATTCACATTCATTTGTCATCTTTGCTGATAAGCTTAAAACATTTTTTTTTCTAATACTCGTTCTCGCAGAAGCATTATTGTTTATAAGAGTTACCTTGTTGGAACCTAGGGTAGTATCAATATTATACACTCTATTCATTATTTTATTTATTAATTTATTTGGTCCGTATGTACTAAATATTATGTGTTTGCCACTTTCTTCATCTTTTCCATCTATCCATGCGTAGGCTCCACTAAATGGTGAAAAATTATCCTTATTTTTGGAGTTTAAAATAGTTATGCCTCCTGTAAGCACCGTGCTATATTGAAAACTTTTATCTAAAAAATTCTCTAAACTTGCATATTCCCATTCAACTCCAATGCTTAACTGATTAACATTGTTAATTGTATAGGGTGGGGGTGGAATAGGCTTATCATCAACAGGAGGTGCTCCTGCATATAATGATTTGGAAAATAAGATAGCTATTAATAATAAATATTTCATGTTTATAATATATTTTTTTTTAAAAAAAATTCTATATCTTTTTATATTCTCCTTCTATATCTAAAAAAGAATCTTGATTATAAAAGTGTTTTTTCCCAGAATTTTTTAAAATATTTAACATTCTAGGAATTTTTATATCATTTTTTTGGCACATATCTATAACATTGGTTGCTTCTAACATATCAATCATTTCAAATGGTCCTTTTCTCCAACCGAAGCCCCATTTCATTGCTCTATCAACATTAAGAATATCATCCGAAATTTCAGGAATAAGATCACATGCGTAGAGAAGAGTACTTCCCATAACATTCCATAAGAATTTTCCCATATTAGAATTTTCAAGCATCGAATTTATAGTATAAATATTTTTTACTTCTTTAAACTCTCTCCATTCTCTTGAGGTCAAATTATAAACTTCCTTGACTTTCTGGTCATCTGAAATTTTCTTTACTCTGTAATAACCCCCTCCAGATTTTCTACCAAGTTGATTATTTTTAAACATAATACTTTCTTCATTGGGCAAATCTGTAAATGGTCTTCCTAAATCATTTTGTGGTAAGTTTATTGATAGATTTTTTCCTACCGAATGCATAACATCTAAACCTATAAGATCTATTAATCCAAATAATCCGGTGGGAGGTATTCCCATGGGCTTAGAAATTGCTGTATCTATTTCTTCAATAGTTAAATCTGAATAAATATTTTTCCCTCTTTCGTGAACGCCTTTAAGCATCCAATAACAACCAATTCTATTACCAATAAAATTTACTGTGTCTTTTGCATCTACTACTCCTTTTTCTAAACTATTTTCTAAAAATAGTCTTAGATTCATTAAAACATTTTGTTTAGTTTTAATACTAGGAACCAGTTCACATAATTTCATTATCTTTACTGGGTTAAAAAAATGAGTAATGCAAACGTCTTCTAACATTCTATTAGGCATATCTTTTATAATATCTCTTAGTGGAATACCAGATGTATTTGAACTTACTACTGAGCCATCTTTTCTATATTCCTCAATTTTTTTAAAAATATCTCTCTTAATTTCTACTTTTTCCACCACTGCCTCACATATCCAATCATAGTCTGAAATTTTATTAAAATTATTTTCAAAGGTCCCAATCTCAAGTTTTTCTATCTTATCAGTAGTGGAAAGCATTTTATATTTTTCATTTAGAATCATGCTTTTTGCCTTGCTAACGGCTTCTACAGAAATATCTAATAGTAAAACTTTATATCCTTTTTCNAGACAAAGGGCAGCTATTCCTGACCCCATAGTACCTGAGCCTAAGACTGCAATAGATTGTATTGTTGAAGACATATTTTTTTTATACATTAGTTCTTTAGTATTTTCCATAAAATACTTTTTGTATTAAAATATGAATATTTTTAGCTAAAAAGTTTTTATAAATGCAAACATACAATATATTATTAAATCTAGACCCTAATATTTTTAAAAAATTCTCTGCTGGAGAACCGACAGATATAAGAAGAATTTTTAAGGATAGTGTCAAAAATTTTAATGGAGAAGTAATAAGCTTTTATTTAATGATAGGAGGAGAATATAATTGTGCGACAATAATAGAGTTANAAGATAAAATCNAACTAGCTCTATTGATTTTGGAACTAAAGAGGATTAGTTATTTAGATAATTACAAAGTATACTNTATGTTTTCAGAGAGTGAATTTAAAAAATTTATTAAATCTATAAAGGTTTAGGTGTTTTAAGATGGGAAAGTATGAAACTACTATGTCAGGGGCAGCAATTACCTCTACGTTAACGCAAATGTCTATGATAGGTGACATAGGAAAAGAAATTCTAAGAGAGTTTGGCATAAAAAAAATTGATGTGAAAAGAGAATACTCTTTTAAAATTAGAGGATCAATTCATTCAGAAACAAGAAAGAGGTTTGGTAAAGAGGCTCTTTATTTTTATGGATGTACTATGATGGATGGTTATAAGAAAGTAAGAGAAGAAAAAGGGGCATTTAAAGCCGATAATTTTTATTATAAGAACCTTGAAATGGTTAATCATAAAAATGCTCAAACGGCACGAAAATTTAGAAATATGTATTTTAAAATATTTCTTCAAGAATTAGGAGACATGACAAAGGCAACAATTTTTACTCCCGTTGACAACATGGTTGGAACCAGTATGAGAATTTTAGATAAAGATAAAATTGAGTTTTCTTTAACTAATGCTGTTTTATTAGAAAATGAAATTTTTAATAGAGGAATGATTTTTGATATGTTAACAGTCTTAGGTGGCAAATGGAACTTTAACATTAAATTCATCAAATCAAAATCAAAACAAGATCCTAGAGGATGGTGTAAATTTACTTGGATTATTGATTTTAAATTTAATAAAGAAAAAGTAGATCCGTTTGAAAAACAAAAAGAACTTAGAGATAATGCGAAACAGAAATTTATAGATAATGTTTTAAAAGATTCAAACCGTTTAAGAAAACAGTCAGAGTTACTAGCCAATCAATTAGGAAAATTTATTCCACCTCAAATGCATAAAGCTATGATGCAAGGTGATTTTAATACTGACGTAACTACAAGAAGAAAAAAACTAACTATTTTTTTTAGTGACATAAAAAATTTTACAGATACATCTGAAAAACTTCAACCAGAGGACTTAACAAAATATTTAAATCAATACTTTTCAGAAATGACAAAGATTGCACTAGATCATGGAGCAACTATAGATAAGTATATAGGAGATGCTGTGATGCTATTTTTCGGTGATCCCACTTCAAAAGGTGAAAGGGAAGATGCAAGAGCGTGTGTAGAGATGTCCTTAAAAATGCAAGAAAAAATGGTTGAACTGAATAAGAAGTGGAAAAGCTCTGGTTTTCTAAACCCTTTTCAAATTAGAATAGGAATAAATACTGGTTATTGTAANGTNGGNAATTTTGGNAGTGANCANAGACTTACNTATACNATNATAGGNGGAGAAGTAAATATAGCTGCTAGACTNGAGACNGCNGGNGANGCAGGNAAAATTTTNATGAGCTATGANACNTANNCTCANGCNAGAGANATGATNGANGNAAANGAATTANNTTCNATTAANATGAAAGGNATNACNAGNGANGTAAAAGTATNTGAAGTNATTGGAAGAAAAAAATCTAAAATTGCTGCTGTGCAAAAAATAGAGAGCAATACCCCACTTTCAGATAAAAAAATAGAGAACATAAATAAAAAAATAGAAGCAATTGATAAACAGTTTAGTTTTCTAAAAAAATTAATCGATGATTTGAATAATGAAAAGTTACGTTAAAAGAGACAGTACTACTATTAAGGGTAACATAGTAATCTCTACTGTAGACCAGTTATCCTTATTAGGAGATGTTGGAAGCAACATTAAAAACGAAGTAAAGCTTCAGGAGATTGATGCTAATAAATGGTATCCTAGGGAAATTAGAGGAAAAATTCACCAGAAGGTAGTAGAAAGGTTTGGAGAAAAAGCCCTTTATTACTTGGGATTAGAGCAGTTTAACTTTAGAGGTGTAGAAAAATTTTTTTTTCTTCCACACGTAAATTATAGAAAAAAAATTACTCTAAGAAATTTTAAATTTTATGGACTTAAAAATAAATCCAGAAATTTATCTGACCAGAGAGAAATTCGAAATAGACTTTTTATATTGCTAACAAAACTACATTTTTCTTCGAATACTATTAGGGCAAAAAATGATGAAATTAATGGAGAATTTTCAATTATTGATAATGATACTATAATTTATAAACTTACAAATGCTGTTTACAGAGGGCATCATGAATTTAATAGAGGTTCTATTTTTAATCTGATTGTAAGATGGATAGGAGATGAGTGGGATATAAAAGTATCAAACCTTGAGGACCAAAATGAATATAGGACAGGACTTTCCACTAATGTTTTTAAATGTGAATTTGATTTTAGGAAGAAAAAAGAAAAACTTGAACAAATGCATGATGAAATAAGAGTTAAAGCAAAAGATGAGTTTTTGAAATCAGTTATTAATGGCTCAGAAAAACAAAGAAAGATTGCGGTAGAACAATCTAAAAAACTAAATAAACTATCTAAAAAAATTGGTAAGTATATTCCTCCTCAGATACATAAAGGATTATTTAAGGGTGAGCACGATACAGAAATTAAAACAAAAAGAAAAAAATGTACTATTTTTTTTAGTGATATAAAAAACTTTACCGATACGTCTGAAAAGCTTCAACCTGAAGATTTAACGAAATATTTAAATGAATATTTTTCAGAAATGACAAAAATTGCTTTAGAACATGGAGCTACTATAGATAAGTATATAGGAGATGCTATCATGCTATTTTTTGGAGACCCTACGTCAAAAGGTGAAAGGGAAGATGCAAGAGCATGTGTGAATATGTCTATTAGAATGCAAGAAAGAATGGTTGAACTCAGAGAGAAATGGAAGCAAGAAGGTTTTTATCAACCCTTCGAAATTAGAATAGGAATAAATACTGGTTATTGTAATGTTGGAAACTTTGGAAGTGAACAGAGACTTACATACACTATTATTGGAGGAGAGGTTAACGTAGCAGCAAGGCTCGAGTCTGCAGGAGATGCAAATAAAATATTAATGAGTTATGAAACATATGCTCACGCTCAAGATTTAATAGATGTTAAAGAATTAGAATCAATAAAAATGAAAGGAATATCTAGAGAAGTAAAAGTATTTGAAGTTACTGGTAGAAAAAATTTTATTATCAAAAATAATCCTTTAAGGAAGAAAGAGCCCAACATCTCGAGGGATATTGAAATAAAATTAAAGGAGCTCGAATTCCAAATCGTAAATTTAAAAAATNTAATTAAAAGTAAAAATAGTAAATAATTTTATCTTATTTTATTTTTCTTTTTTGTTCGTCTAATACATCTTTTAAAACATCTAATCTATTTTTCATTAAACTTTTAATCATAGCTTTGACTTCTATAGGATTATAACCTCTTTTTTTTAGAAAACTATCTTCATCAGCTATAAATTCCTTGTAAAGATCTTTNTCTCGTTCCAATCTNTCATAAAGAAGCGTAATTTCTTCTCTTAATTTTTCTTTTTGCATAATCTCCTCCCTTTTTTTTTTATACTACACTATACACTTTTTGTCATCTATACTTGTTAAAAAAAATCATCGCAATATTTCTAATAATGCTATTTTTTTTTGTTAGCAAAAATAAGCTAAAATTTATATCTAAGTATTAGATGGGTTTATTTAAAAGTATATTATTTGAAGAAATGTTATTTTTATTATTTATAACTAAAATTGGACATTTATGATTGTCATAATATAGAGACTGACAGTCAAGACAATAAAAACATTCGTTCATATTAATTTTTCCACTAATTTCAATGGCGTCAATCGGACATTCTTTAGCACACAGTTTGCAAGGTTTGCCGCATTCTTTCCTTCTTTTTAAAAAGTTAAAAATTCTTAATTTTCCTCCTATCACCATTANNGCTCCTAAAGGACAAACAAATCTGCAAAAAAAACGTTCTACAAAAATACCTAAGAATAATAGTACTGTCGCATATGACACAAAGTACCATTCTCTATAAAATTTCATTGATATTGNAGTTTTAAATGGCTCTACCTCAGAAGCATTAGCCAAAAAATCTAGCGAATATAANNCTACAAAAAATAATGAAATTAAAATAAAATATTTTAAATTTATAGCGTATCTATTTATCGANTGAGGAATTTTTATTTGAGGAAAGTTTAGTTTTTTTGCGATCAATGATATTAATTCTTGAAGGCTACCGAAAGGGCATAGCCAGCCACAAAATATACCTCTCCCCCAAAAGAAAAAACTTATAAATANATAAATAAGCATAATGGTTAAAATAGGATCTAATAAAATTGTATTNCAGGAGGAATAATCAAATGGTCTAGTAATTAATGTCAAAATACTTAATATTGTAACTTGACCTCCTGCATACCAACCAAGCCAGATTAATATCCAAAGCAAGAAAGTGATCCTGATTATTTTTCTTCTAATATTATTTTTTGATACAATATCTATTCTTTTTAATATTAATGTTAATATCAGTAGCGTAAAAAGTAATATTGTAGAGTTTGTTCTTTTAGCACTCCATNCTGAATACCATATAGGTTCGTTGTTGTTAGCTAATTCTGATAATCCATCAGGCTCTATAATATACTTCTTATTTAAATTGTAATTTACATAGAAAGATTTATTTTTTTCTTTTTTTTCACTTTCTAATAAAATTTTTAGTTTCCAAGGTNTTATGGGACTAATTTTTGCAGAAGGAGGAATTCTATAAATTCCGACCTCTGCAAAAAAAGGTTTATCTTCTCCATGAAGAAAACCTAAATTTCTATATAATTCTTTTTTTAAATAATATTCATTATTACCTTGAATCAATGCAAGTCTTTTAAATATTCCAGAAGCAACTTTTGGCTCACCATCTAATGGGTAAAGACCAAGTGTCGCAATCATTATTGTTATTTCATTTGGATCTCTTCCCGCAATAAATATATCATACCATTTATCTCCTAATAAATTTCTTCCTATAGTTGGGGTAANCACAGGCGCAACATAAAGGTCTAAAATAAGGTTCCGGTCTGTGTCTTTATAGCCTTTTTTAACTTCTTTTTGTTTAGTAGCAAGGGGAGTATCACCTTTAAATAAATTTCTATACCTATAGATATCTGCAACACCCGATCTATTTATTATTTTAGGATTTTTTATGCCTAATCTTTCCAAATCTTTTTTTTGTAAAGTTAACCTAGAGATAGAGTTATCTATAAGCAATTCTTTGAATTTTTTGTATTCGAAGTTAANAATATCCACTACAGGTTTATCATGAAGCCTTAAACCTTTAGATAAAGCTACTATTCTTGCAGATCTAAGTATAGAGCCATTAAAAAGTACAGCACTTACAGTTGCAGAAGATATCCCATTTATGGANCCANGACCTTCTGTGCGTAAAAGATTTACCCTTGTTGGAATTCTTATATCAATATTTTTATATTGTGAAGTAAATGTAGGTAATATCAATTTCCCAGCAGGTGTATACATTCCAATGATAGGTTCCTTATGTTTTAAAACTTTTACTCCTGCAATTCTTCCATCAAGTCTAAGACCTACCAATACATCAAAGGTTTGAGAAGNGTATCCTTTAGAGGAAGTTATATNCTTTGTAAGAAAAAGATAGCCTATAAGTTGTTTATNNNTGAATACGCTTACAGTAGGNGGTTTTCCTTCCAACCTACTTAATTGATCTGCTTTAGAAAAGAAAAATTTAGCCAGCGGAAGATTTACCCATTCAGGATCTTCGGCACCCCATTTCCCTTCTCTTAAACTATTAATATAATTGGTAGTAAGACTTTTGCTTTCTGTATTATTGTCATTGTGTTTGGAATTATCAGCAAATAAATTATCAAATATTAAAAAAAACAATAAGACTAATTGATAACAAAACAGATTTACTGTAATCTTATTTTTAACTACTCTTCTCCCGCATCTTTAAAATCTATAATTTAATACTATTTTTTTTTTACTGCAAATTATTTTTTTTTATGTTATNTTAAGATTTTATGTTGCGGGAGAAACATGAGAATACTTAAATCAAAAAAATTTTATTTGTTAAAGTTTAAATATTTGAAATGAATATTTATATTTGTTTTTGATATAAGTTATTAAATCCTTCTGCATCATAGTTGAAAATATTAACNTAAATGTGGGAGGACATTATGAGTAGTTGGTTAAGTGAAAGAGAACATAGACTGGTAGAAGGTGCAGAAAAAAATAACCTAGATCTTCCAGTNCCTACACAGATTGTATCTAATGGCGAATATTTGCCCCCTAAACAATCTAATCTTCAGAAAAAAGTAGAGAAAAGAATGTTGGAGTTAGCAGATGAAAATTCCAAGCATCTAGGTCTTTCAAGAAGACAATTCCTGCAAACTTCTTGTGGTATGGCAACGGCTTTTATTGCTATGAATGAGATTTATGGAGGAGGTGTTTTTAATGTAAATAATGCTGAGGCAAGAGACCCTGAATTGACGTTAGCAAGAACTAATTCTTTATCTGGTCAATTCATTTTTGATGATCAAACCCATTTTCTAAGAGATGATTTTCCTCATGACGCTATTCTTGGTTTAGGAGAATTTGCAGCAGAACATTGGAATCCCAAATTGAAAGAAGAGGGATTGTCATTAACTAGATATAAATTTGAAAATTATATAGCAGAACTATGGTATAGAAGTGATACTAAAATGGCCTTATTGTCTGGAGCACCATTTGATGATCCATCTTGGTGGTTGTTAGGTAATGACCAAATAGTTGCTGCTAGAGACATGATTAATGATTTTGCGGGAACTACTAGAATGTTAGGTCATTCAGTTATNACNCCAGGGCAGGATGGTTGGATGGATGAAGCAGAAAGAGCTATGTCCGAACTAAAGCCTAATTCATGGAAATCNTATACTATTGGAGATCCATTATCACCCTCAAAATATCCATGGAGATTGGATGACGAAAAATTAATGTATCCTTTTTATGAAAAATCCTTAAAGGCAGGCATAAATACAATTTGTATACACAAAGGATTATTGCCACCAGACTATGAGACTTCATTTAAAGGTGTTTGGAAGTATGCTACTGTGGATGACTTGCCTAAAGCAGCTAAAGATTGGCCTGAGATGAATTTTGTAATTTATCACTCAGCACTTAGGCCTTTCTTGGAGTTGCCTGATCAAGCATGGAAAGAATTTGAAGAAAGCGGAGGATATATAAAATGGGCTTCTGACCTTGCTAGAATTCCAGAAGAACATGGAGTATCTAATGTTTATGGAGAGATAGGATCCACTTTTGCTAATTCTGCAGTTGCTCATCCAAGATTTTGTGCAGCATTTATAGGTACTTTAGTAAAAGGTCTAGGCGCTGACCATGTTGTTTGGGGTACAGATACAGTTTGGTATGGTTCTCCACAATGGCAAATTGAAGCCATGAGAAGGCTTGAAGTACCAGAAGATATGCAAAAGAAATATAAATTACCTAGTTTGGGAGGAGAAAATAGCTTAACTAAACAAGCTATTTTTGGATTAAACTCTGCTAGAATTTATGGATTAAGCATGAATCAGGCTACTAATATGCCAAATCTTCCAGCATTTTCTGAAGACAAGATAGCTGGGTTGGCAGCTAAATTTCGTGAAGCTGGAGGCGGTCCTTCTAATAAAAGGTTTGGCTATACAAGAAAAGCTTGATCATAGGATTAATTTATCGAATTAGTTGAAAAGTCTCGAAGTATTTCGAGACTTTTCTTTCTAAATTAGTTTTTAAGGAGATATTTATGAGAAAAAATTTCTTAACCATAATTTTNTTTTTCATACTTTTAGCAAACTCATATGCTAAGGAGTTTGTTGTTAAAGCGGAAAAGTCAATGCTTTATTTTGCAGGGTTATATCCTAGTTATATACTTTATTTAAAAGGAGGTATTCCTGAAAGTTTTAAAGAAAACTGGGTAGATAAGGATTATTGGGCTGTATTAGAGATTGATAAGACTAGTAAGAACCATGGTGGGGAAGCAGTTATTTTTAAAATGAAAAAAACTTCAAGTTACAGTCCTCAACCCGAATGGTGTGTTACGGAAGGTGGAGGAAAATTTGATGGAAAAGGGCCTGCATGTCTTAAAACTGATAAACCCAAAAGCATGAATCAGCTAAGGTTTAAAGTAAAAGTTCAATATAAAGACACTAAAGATAACTTACCAAAAAAGTATCGAGGTTTAAATTTTGTACAATATGAAACTGGATATGATGAAAATGGCGTCTCTTTGAGTAANCTACCTGGAAGATTATCTCCTCCTAATCATATATTTGGACCAGTAAAGCTAACTATTTTTAAATAAGGTTAAACTCCTACTTCACTATAGTGGGAGTTTTCAAAATGTGCGCAAGATTACTATCAAGAAAAAATTTTGTCTTAGGGTTAATTCTTTTCGCTATATATATTTTTAACCATCATGGACAAGCAAATGAAGGACCCACGCTTCTTAAAAAGTCAGTAAAAAAAGAAAAACTTAGAGAAGAAGATTTAGTTACCAAAGAAATAGATATTAATGATTTAGTTATTTCTAAATATATAAATTTGGAACTAATTAAAAGTATTTTTCCAAATGCTACGAGTTTTGGAGATGTTGATGAAAAAACTCTTTCAATACCTATTTTCAACAATAATGAAAAAATAGGTTTTATATTTGAAACTTTTGACGTTACAAGAGGACTGGGTTATTCGCGCAGACCATTTAACCTAGCTGTCGGAGTAGACTTAAAAGGGGTCTTAAGAGGAGTAAAATTACTAAAGCATGTGGAGCCAATAGCTATTCTAGGTCGTACAGACCAAGATTTTATAGAATATTTGAAACAATATAGAGATATAGATTTAAAAGCTGGAATTTCATTAACGTTAGAACTGACTGGAGCAGATATTGATGGTGACAATGTTGCTATGAGAGAAACAGCTGGAGACGTAGATAGCTTAACTCAAATAGACGGAGTATCAAGAACTACTACCTCTTCCTTACTTTTTATGGATGCAATCATGCGAGGAGCAAGAAAAATTGCAAGNCAAAAGGGAATAATATTGGATGCTAATGATTTAGGACATTTTATTGATCTAGAAATTTATAGTCCACAGGATTGGAACTCTTTAATAGATGACAATAGTCTTTCATATAATAAAGTTCTTATAGATGATATTCATTCAGCTTTTAATAATAAAAATTTTCATATACCTAGATCAATAAGATTTAAAAAACCCAAAGATATTTTTTCTAGTTATTTTATTGCAAATGTTTCTCCAGCTGGAATAGGAATCAATATTCTTGGAAGAAGATGGTTTGATCAATATATTTCTGCAGGAAGAAATGTAGACGATCAAGTTTTTTATATAGCCTTCCAAGGAGATTTATGGAGAGATTATGAAAAAAGAATAAGNAAGATAATCGATGAAAAGAAATTAATTTTAAAACAAGATAAAAATGAAATAATTGTAACAAAAAAAATATTTAAAGAATTACCCTTTAACCATGCTAAAGGTTCTCCACAAATATCTGGCCAAGGCTTAATATATTTAAGTTCAAAATATAAAATTAATCCTCAAAAGCCCTTAGAATTGATTTATATCATAAATAACGAAAAAGATAACTCCGTAAGATTTCATCTTTCTTATCAATTGCCTAAAAAATATTTTTTAAAAAAATTTCTTATAAGTAATAATTTTGAAAATAATGCCATTAGCAATTTAGAAATTATATGGAGAGAAAACTTTCTAAATATTTTTTTAATAACTTTTACTATTGTAACCGCATCAGCAATATTATTTTTCAATTACACAATCACAAAGGATAGAAAAAAATTTTTTTATTTAAGGTTTTTTTTTCTTTCCTGGATATTGCTATGGCTAGGTTGGACTGTTGGTGGCCAATTGAGTGTTATACATCTGGTCAATATAATAGAAATGTTTTCTACTTTTAATTTTAGCATAAACTCTTTTTTAGTAGAACCAGTAATTTTTATTTTAATTATTTTTACACTGGCATCTTTATTTTTTTGTGGAAGAGCACTATTTTGTGGATGGTTATGTCCATTTGGAGCTTTGCAAGAATTGTTATCTATTATTTCAAAAAAGATGCATATCAAACAGATAACTTTACCCAATAACTATGATAAAAATATTCGGTTTATAAAGTATTTTTTATTATTTGTTATAGTTGTGGGAACAATATTAGAGTCTAGCTTTATAAATTATTTTTTCAATATAGAACCCTTTAAAACAGCAATAACTTTGCGATTTATAGCTCCAATAAACTTTGTACTATGGGCTTTGCTTTTATTAATCATAAACCTTTATATTGAAAGAGCTTATTGTAGATATTTATGTCCTCTTGGAGCAGGTCTTGCATTGCTGGGAAAAGTAAGAATGATTAACTTCCTAAAGAGGAGAAAAGAATGCGGAAGTCCTTGTAGAGCTTGTAATAAAGTTTGCCCAACAGGAGCTATTAAATACTCAGGCAGGATTGATATGAACGAATGTCTAGGCTGCCTAGATTGTCAAATAATGTACAGTGATTATGAAAAATGTCCTCCATTAGTCGAAGCAAGAAAGAATTATAAAACTAAACTAATTTCTTAAAAGAAGAATCTTCTAGAATGTAAGCTTCTGTACCAAACTCCTTACAAATTTTTTCTAAAGAAAACTTGTCCATGGATATTGCCGCCGTTGATAAGGCATCAGATAGCCAAGCTTCATCAGATAAAATACTTACTGCTTTAAATCTATTAGGACTTATCCCACTCTTAGGATTAAAAATATGATGATATGAATGAGTTGGCTCAAACGAAGTGCCACTACCCGCAGAAGTAGCTATAGCTTTGTTGCTTAAGTTTATCAGTTTTGAGGCATCGTTATTATCGACAAGTATATTCCAAGCACGAGAATTATTATGTTTTCCAAGTGCATACATCTCTCCAAAATCTACTAAGGTATTCTTTATTCCATTAGTCTTAATTATACTAGTGATATTATCTGTTATCCATCCTTGTGCTATACCATTAAGAGTTATAGAAGATTTATTAATAAGTGTAATTTGCTTTCCATCAACACTTATATTTTTGTAATTTACTAATTTAGTAGTTTGTTTAATTAAATCCTCAGATGGTGGTTTGCTATAACCATCTATGATAAAATGTTTGTAATACATATCCCATAAAGGCTGAACAGTAGGATCAAATAGGCCATTTGTTTTTTCAGATACCATTATTGATTTTTTTAGAACATCAACAAGATGTCTAGAAGGGTTATTTAAGTATTTATGTTCATTTAATCTACTTATTTCTGATTTAGGATTTTGTAAGTTAAATATATTGTCAAATTCTATAATTTTTTTATCTATTTCAGATAATATAAATCTATTTTTGGCTTCATCATTGGAATGTATTTCTAATTGAGCTTGATTATTTAAGACCTCGCCAGTCCATTTAACTTGTTTGAGATCTTTTCCTAAAAAATTATAAGCAGAAAAACTTCCAACACCTATTGATGCTAATCCTAGTATTTTTAAAAATTTTCTTTTATTATATAAATTGTTTTTGTACATAATATAATTATAGTTTTGTTTTTGTAATAATCAAATTTAAAACAAAATTTTCTGTAATTAATTTGCATATTAATTCCAGACTGTCTGATATAATAAAAGGAAGCAATATGAAAAAAAGCTCAAAAAAGATTATAAGTCAAGCCAACGAGGAAATCCAACAAATCTCTGCAATAGATTTAAAGGATAATGAAAAAAAATTTTTAATTTTAGATGTAAGAGAGAAAGAAGAAATTGATAAAGACCCAGGTATTGAAGGTTCATTAAGAATACCTAGAGGCTTGATAGAATTTCATGCAGATGAAGAAAGTCCACTTTATGACCAAAATTTTTCAACACATAAGACTATAGTTGTTTACTGTGCTGTTGGATTGAGGGGGTTATTAGCTTCAAAAACATTGAAAGATATGGGGTATGAAAATGTGCTTAACTTAGAAAAAGGTTTGAATGGTTGGAAGGAACTATAAAATTATTTATTTTCTATGTTTAAATTAGGATTTTGTTTATTGAAAACTATATACATTGAAAGAGAGACAAATAAGAACTGAGCATATACTGACTTTTTTCCTTCACTAGCATTTAGAATTTCTATAGGTCCATCTAAAAAAATATTATCACCCCAGATATAAATATGTTGATATAGAATAACTAATGATATTAAAAGGGCTAGTAATCCTGAAAACCTAGATATTGTATTAGAATATGGTAAGACTACAAATAAACCATAAATTAAGCCAACAATTATGAATGTTTCTGATAATGCCAAACACCAAGAAAAAAAAACTGGAGCAGTTCCAAATAGTATAATACTATCTACCATACTGATTAGGTTTTGCGCTTCATTGTTAATTAAATTTTCAAGTTTACCATATCCAAAATTAAAAAAAATTAATCCTAATGATAATTTTATAAAAACATCAGTAAGGACTGATAATATATTAGAAAATTTAAACATAATTTATTATACAAAAGATTCTGTTTGTTTGAAATACACTATTTTACTTAATAGGCTTATCTTCTAAAAATAGCTTAAGCATTGGTGGTATAATTAGCAAAGTTAATATTGCAGATAAACTTAACCCTCCTATTATAACAGAGCCTAATCCTCTATATAACTCTGAACCTGCTCCAGGAAATAAAATTAGAGGCAACATACCAAATATACTAGTCAAGGTTGACATAAATATAGGTCTAATTCGGCTGTTGGTTGCTTCTTCAATAGCCACATTTATCTTTAGATTATTATTTCTTACCAGTTGCAAAGTTCTATGTACAAGTAGAATAGCATTATTAACAACAATCCCGCTTAATATTACAAATCCAAGTATTGTTAACATGTCTAGCGGCTGAAATGTTTTAAGGTTTAAGAAATACAAGCCCAAAACGCCTCCTGCCGCAGCGGGTGGAACAGTAAGCATTATAATAAAAGGGTATTTGAAACTTTCAAATAAAATGGTCATAAGTAAGTATACCATAGCAATAGCAACCAGTAAGTTTAAGGCCATAGCTCTCCATGTAATTGTTAACTCATCTGCAGTACCTGAGATATCTAATTTTGTGTCAGACGGAAGTCCGTCCTTTAGCATAGGTGCTATCACACTATCTTTGACTTTATTTATAGCATCTTCTAAAGCAATATTGTCTGCAGGTTTTATTTGTAGTGTAACAGCTCTTTCTGCCTCGATGTGTCTTATTTCAGTAGGTCCAGTTGTGTAAAGAATATTAGATAAAGACGAAATAGGAATAATTTTTCCCTCAGATGTAACAATTGGTATATTTTCTATTCCTTGTGTTTGAATTATAGAGTTTTCTCTTCCCATTAATGTTAAATCCATTCTTTTTGAGTCAACTATAATTTCATCTACCCTAATTCCTGAATTAAAAGCGTCAATTCCCATGGCTAGTTCTTCAGCTGTAACATTATTGTCTGCAAGTTTAATTCTATCTGGTTGAATTTGTATCTCAGGCGCTCCTAGAATTAATCCGGGTTTAGGCCTCATTTGATTACCTTCATTTCTTGGAAATTCTTTCATTATTAAACTTGCTGCTTTTTGAGCTGTAAGTGTGATACTGTTTAAATCTGAGCCTATAATGTCTAAATCAATAGATCTACCACCTCCATAACCTCTTACAAAAAGACCAGGTTGAGAAAAAAATCCATAGGTTGCAGGTTCTCCATAGAGTGATTTTGTCATAACAGGAATTAACTCTTTCACTCTATTTTCTTCAACAGCACTTGCTCCGAATAGAGTCCTTCCTCCAGCTATAGCCACAAAGAAGAAATTTTTGATTTTTGGAGGTTGCCCATCTTCTGCAGTTTCTCCAGTATTTTTAGACCATAGATTTTCTACTTTTTTTTCTACGGACTCTGCGATTTCAGTTAAGGTTTCCAAATTATAACCTGGAGGTGGAAGCATCACTCCAAAAATTAAGTTTCTATTACCTTCTGGCAAATATTCTAGTTTAGGAAGCATCAAATAAGATACACCTAAAGTGGTTAGTATTAATAATGATACAATAATCATTGATGATTTTCTCGAAATAATTACTACCTGCACATATTTTTGTATCAAATCTGAAATAAAAGCACCAAATGAGTCTAGAACAGGTATTTTAAAAAAATTCGATGATTTATTTTTACTTAATATCCAGTTTGTAAGGGCAGGTAATATAGTTGCCGATACTAAAAGACTAATAAGCACAGCAACAGAAATAGCTACGGCTATATCTTGAAGTAACTGACCTGCCTCAAGTTGCATGATTAGAATAGGTATGAATACAAGGACTGTTGTTAAGGCAGATACCATAACAGCTTGCCAGACTTGAGTTGTTCCTTTTAATGCTGCTTCTTTTGTCTCTATTCCTTTCTCTTTTAATCTAAATATATTTTCTAATACAACAATAGCTGCGTCAACTACCATTCCGACTGCAAAGGCAATTCCAGCCAAAGAAATAACATTTATAGTTTTGCCTAGTAAGGCCATGGCAACAAAAGCAGCTACGACCGAAATTGGAATAGATATAGCTATTACAACTGTAGATTGCCATGATCTTAAAAAAACTAATAAGATTAAGATAGCGAGAATTCCTCCCATCCATATATTTTGTCTTACTAATTGAACCGCAGAGTCAATATATACGGTTTCATCATAAACCTGATCAATTTTAAGTCCTAGCTGTGGTAGAGTATTTTTGTTGAGATCTTCTAGTGTATTTTTAATGCCATTCATTACGTCAATAACATTTGCTCCACTTTGTCTAATAGCATTGATCGCAATAGATTGTTCTCCAAGATATCTAATTATGGCTCTTGGTTCTTTATAAGTAAATCCAACTTTTGCAATGTCAGCTATTGTAACTCTACCATACCTTCCATTAAGATCCTTTTCGCTTATTAGAACTATATTTCTCACTTGCTGCGCTGTTTGTATTTCTCCCTCTGTTCTAACAATATATTCTCTTTTACCTTCATTTACATCTCCAGCTGATATAGAACTATTAGCTGCTTTGATAATATCCATTAGTCTTGTAACGGTTAGACCGTAATATGCCATTTTTTCTGGGTCTATAGTAATTCTTAATTCAGTTTCACTGGAACCATAAGCATTAGTTCTAGCTACGCCTGGTACTCTCTCTATCCTGTCTCGAACAATATCATCAACAATATCTCCATAGGCAGCTATATTTCTCTCATTTCCTGGAGTTCTAGTTAAAATAAACCATGCTATTGCATTATCATCTAATCCAGAAGTGTCTAAAGTTGGTTCTCCTGCGTCGATTGGATAATCATCTATTTGATTAAGTCTATTAGATACTAGTAGTAATGCTTTATCCATGTTAGTTGAAATACCAAATTCTATTTCAACTTTAGACCTACCTTCCCTTGTTTCAGCTGTAATTCTTTTAGCTCCTTCAACTCCTTGTAAAGCTTCTTCTTGTTTATTTACTATTTCTCTTTCCATCTCATAAGGAGATGCTCCAAACCAATAAGTTGTTACACTAATTAACGGTTTATTTACATCAGGTGCAATTTGAATAGGGATTCTATCTAAGGCAACTATACCAAGAATTATGGTCATAACAATTACAGATACAATTGCAATTGGTCTTTCTAAAGAGGCTTTTATTAAATTCATATTAATTATTTTTTATTTACAATTTTTACTTCTTGCCCAGGTATAAGTCTTTCATTACCTTTAATAACTACTTTATCATTATCTTGAAGTCCATCAGTTACAATAAATCTGTTTCCTACAGCCTCGCCTAGTTTAATTGGTCTAATTTGTACAATATCCTCTATTACTAAATATACCAAAGACATTCCCTCCCTTTTTAGTATTGCATCTTTATGCACAGTAATAGCAGTTTTCCCAAAACCAATTGGAATTAATAAATTTATATTTTCTCCTACTAATAATTTTCTAGATATATCATTTTGTATAAAATCTAAAAATATTTTTACAGTTCTAGTAGTAGGGTTTTCTTTCGATCCGATAGCCCTTATCTCAGCATTTAACTTTATATTATCTGGAGTAGTTACTTCTATTATATTACCAAGTTCTAATCCGTAGGTTCTAAATGAAGGTATCTCTGCGAAAACTTCTAGAGTATCTTTATCCACTAAGTTAAACATTTTTGATCCTACAGAAACTACTTCTCCTACCTCAATCATTTTTTTTTCAATAACTCCAGAAAAAGGAGCCTTTAAAGAAGACTTTTCTAAATTTAACTTTGCTATTTTATTTTTATTTTTTTCAATATTAAGTTCAGCCAACGCAATGGCTTCTTTTGACTCTAAAATAAGTTTTGTATTTTTAAGTTTATCAAACTTTGATGCATTGAAGGCAGAAGTACTTCTTAGAGCTCCCATTCTTTCATAATCCAAATTATTGATAACAGTTTCTATTTTACTAGTCTCATAATAAAGTTTTGCTTTTTGTAAATTTGAAGAAGATATTTCATGAAGCCACTCATAATTTTTTCTATCTATGTGAGCCAGCACTTTTCCTTTTCGAACTGTTTCTCCTTCCTGAACTAGTACTTTATCAATTCTTCCAGAAACTGATGACATTAAGTTGCTATCTCTTTTAGGTATGATACTACCAATCATTGGAACTGCTTGATCTATAATTTCTTTTTTAACCTTGTCTGTTTCAACAATAGTAGAAATTTGAGAAAAAAGGCAAATAGAGAAGAAAAAGCTTAATGAAGTTAAAAGTAAAGTTTTTATTTTTTTCATAATATTAGATTAAGTTTCAAAAAAAAAATGTCTACAATTTCCGTGCAGATATTTTAGAAGTTTTTCCTATCCCGGGATTGAATGTATTCGTAGGATCCAAGTTAAAATAAAAATCAGCTAAATCTTTTTCGGCTTTATACAAATGACCAACATTATGTTCTGCAGGGTATTTAGCACCTATAGAGTCTAGTCGTTGTAATAGCTTTTTCTTTACAATAGTATTTTTTTCACCTTTTTTTACTAAATATTCTCTGTGAAAAACATGACAAAAAAAGTGAGCTACACACAATGATTTACTAATATATTTACTTATATCATCTGGTAGCTTTTCATTCCAATTTGCATCATTTCTTTTATGCGCTACATCAAGAGCCAGTAATTCTGAGTTTGAATTAATATCAAGATTAGCATATCTTAGAGTTGCACTTGCAAAAACATACCTGTTAAGTATAATTTTCTTCGCCTCAATTTTGTTACATTCAAAAAAATTATTTTTTTTGTTATTAAAGATAGTTCCAGATATTTCTAAAATGTCTTTTTTTATACTCTCATCAAATTTAAGTATTAAGTGATGTTCATATTTTTCCGCTAAAATATCGAATATTTTTGGAAGATGATTAGGAAAAAAATTAGCAATTTTATTGAGAATTTTATCCAAAGACTTTGAAGAAAAAATTGCTGATGAATTAAAATATCTCTCAATCCTTGATTTTATTTTATAAAAAAAGGGCATACAAGAAGTACCTAAATAATATATGAGTAGGAAAGCATCCTTTGCATAATTTTTAGAAGCTAAGTAAGCCTCCCTATGCACATATTCTCCATAGATTGGAAGTTCATCAATTTCTTTAAGTATTTTTTTTCTTAACTTAGTAAGGTCTTCAGAGTTATTTGTACTGTAATAAAAAACTTTCTCATTTTTTTCTTTTTCAAAGGTGTCTAATCTAACTGCAAATACAGCTATTTTTCCTGCACATCCAGATGCATCATATAGTTTTTTTTTATCTGCATTATATCTTGCAGGTGTTTCTGCTTCAGTATTTTTTAAAATCTCTTTATAATCAACGCTCGAGGCTTTTGAATTTGTGAATACTAAATCATCTTTGGAAAAGTCGCCTTGATCAAGTTTCTTAATTATTTCTTCTGGTGTTTTTCCTAAATTAATACCCAGTTTATTTATTAAAGAAAGTTCACCTTTACTATTAATTTGAGCAAAAAGTGAAAGTTCAGTATATGCTGGACCTCTTTTAATCAGAGAACCTCCAGAATTATTACAAACACCACCTACAATTGATGCTCCAATGCAAGAAGAACCAATTTCAGAATGAGGAGCTCTACTATGGGGTAAAAGTTTTTTTTCTAAATCATATAGAGTTGAACCAGGGAAAGCTACAATTTGTTCTGCTTTATTTATTAAATAAATTTTATTAAGTTTCAAAGTATTTATGATTACTACTTTTCTATCATATGTTCCGTATGGAGTACTACCACCTGTTAAGCTAGTATTTGATGCTTGTAAAATAATAATTTTATTAAATCTACATAAAATTTTTAGTACGTTCCATAGTTGTAGCAAAGAAGAAGGAGTTACCACTGCCTCACATTTACCGGGAAGCATTCTCCATCCACTAGTGAAAGAAGTTTTTTGTTTTTCCTCAAAAAAAACATTTTTTTTTCCGCATTCTTTTATTAATTCTAATCTGAAATTTTTTTGCATAATTAATATTATAAAAAATATTAATTAAGTAAAACACTTCTATCAAAATTACTTTTATGTTATTTTGAATTATGGAAAATGTTTGTTTAATAATAGGAGCTGGTGCTGGTATAGGAGGTAATGTAGCAGAGGTTTTTGCTAAGAAAGACTACCATGTTTTTTTAACACGTAGAAGTGACAATGAAGGTCTGGATGGGATGATAAAAAAAATAATAAATAATGGCGGCAATGCTTCAGGTAAATTATTAAATGCAGTTCAAGAAAATACAATAGAGAATTTAGTTGATGAAATAGAAAAAAACATTGGACCCATAAATGTTGCAATATACAATTTGGGTGCACAAATAGGAAATAGACAGCTTGATAATTTGACAGGTAAGGTCTTTGAGTTGGGATGGAAGATGGGAACGTTTGGTTTATTTAGACTTGCCAAATCATTATTTCCTTATATGGAAAAACGAAAAAAAGGTACATTAATAGTAACTTCTTCTACTGCTGCAGTCAGAGGAAATAGAGGACAACACTCTCATGCGGCTGCAATGGGAGGCAGAAGAATGCTTTGTCAAACCCTCACTGATGAATTTTCTAATAAAGGAATACATGTAGTACATGCAATAGTAGATGGAGCTGTTGATGCTCCTGATACACTAGGAAAAATGTTAGGTGCTGAAGAATATAAAAAACTTAGAGAGAGTAAAGGGATGGAAAATGATGGTCTTATTCTGCCTAGAAAAATAGCTGAAGCTTATTTATATTTATCTGAACAACATAGATCAACGTGGACACATGAGATAGATTTTAGAGCTTTTAGCGACCAGCCGTGGTGGAATACACCAAGTGACTCCTATAATTTTTAATTAAATATTTGACAATAATCTTTAGACAACTTCTCGTATATTTTTTGTCCAGACTTAAAGTATTTCTTTTCTGAAATTGACTTATCTCTGAAGTATATGCCTGGATTACCTGCAAATATTTTATTCTTTGGAACGACAGTATTTTTCTTTAAATATGAATTAGCTGCAACAAAAGCGTCATTTTCTATAATACAATCATGCTCAATGTAAGAACCCATTCCAATTACTGCATCATTTCCTATTTTTATTGGGCCATTAATCACCACATTGTGACCAATAGTTACCCTTTTTCCAATTACAGATTCTTTAGATTGATTAAAAATAATTGTATTATCTTGAATATTAGAACCTCGTCCCAGACTTAAAGAGGATTTTTTACTTTTACTTAATATTTTTACTCCAAACCAAATGCTTGCAAAATCTTCTATATAAAATTCAATATTTAAAACTGCATCAGGAGAAATAAAGGTATTTTTTTTTTTAATATTTTTCTGCTCTTCTATATCTATAAGCGGCTTTTTTTTAAAAACATCTTCTTTCCTAAAAACATTACTACTATCAAAAATATTTTTATTTTTTTTATTATAATTAAGCCTCAGTTCATTATATTCCAAAGAATCAATGCTTCTAATTTTTTTTGCTGGTGATCCAGCAATTATTGAAAAAGGAGGAAATTTCTTACCCGGAGAAATTAGTGAGTCAGCAGCAACAACACTATTATTTCCTACAACGCTTCCATCCATAATGACGGCATGATCTCCCACTAAAACATCATGTGATAGAATACATGCGTGAATAACACTCTCTCTTCCTATAACACATCTATCGCCAACTCTAGAACCTAAATAATCCGAAGCTACATGCACTGTACTTCTTTCGTAAAAAATACAATCTTTTCCAATTTTTATTTTTTCTCCATCACCTCTAAGAACTACGTGATCCTTTATTATAGTATTTTCTTTTATACCTACATTTCCAATTATCCATGACTTTCTAGATATGTTATTGTTATTATTTAGGCTAGGTGAGAAATTTAAGTATTTAATTATATTACTAGTCATGATATTAAAATTCCTTCATAAAATAAAAAATGTATAAAAATATATTAAAAGCTAAGTCTAAATTAGAAAAGTATATAATTAAAACTGAATGTTTATTGTCTGAGCCTATATCAACATTAATCAATAGTAACGTTTATGTAAAATATGACAATAAACAAATAACAGGGTCATTTAAATTAAGAGGTTCATTAAATAAATTACTATCTCTTAACACAAGTCAAAGAACAAAAGGAGTTATTACAATGTCAGCAGGCAATCATGCGCAAGGGCTTGCATATGGATGCAAATTACTTGGTATTAAATCTACGATTGTTATGCCTAACAATACACCATTTGAAAAAATTAGAAAGAATATTGAATATGGGGCCGAAGTAATAATCAAGGGAAATGACGTAGAAGATGCAGAGGGATACGTTAACAAATTAGCAAAAATAAAAGGACTTATAAAAGTACATCCCTTTGATGACTATGAAGTGATATATGGACAAGGTACCCTAATGTTAGAAATGTTAGAACAATGTCCAGAATTAGACTTATTAATTATTCCTGTANGAGGCGGAGGATTAATATCAGGTTCTTCTATAGTAGCTAAACATTTATATCCAAAAACAAAAATTGTAGGTGTTCAGTCAATAAATTATCCNAGTTTTTATAANNTTTTGAAAAANAAAGAAAANANTTTTCAATTAAATTCTGTCGCAGAAGGAGTGGCAGTAAAAAATATTGGAAAAGCAAACATGAAAATAATGAAAAAATATGTAGATGATGCTGTTTTAGTTAAAGAAAGTAATATTGAAAAAGCTATTTCATACTTTTTATTAAAAGATAAAACTTTAGTTGAAGGTGCAGGAGCTTTAGGTCTCGCTGCAATTTTAGAACATAAAAAATTACGTGAATATAAAAACATAGGTATTATTGCATGCGGAGGTAATTTGGACTCACGAGTATTATCATCTCTTTTATTAAGAGATTTAACTAGAAAAAAACAAATATTAACTTTGTCTATAGATATGGAAGATAAACCCGGACAATTGAATGTCATATCAAATTTATGTGCTAAAGAAAAAATAAATATTTTAGCTGTTGAGCATAGCAGGTTTACCCTGGATCTTTCAGTAAGAGCCGCTAGATTAAATATTACTTTAGAAACACAAAATTCTTCTCATGCCGAGAAAATTATAGAAAAAATTAAAAGTTTAAAGTTTAAAGTAATAGAAAAAAGCACTAATTAATTAATTTCTGAGATTATAGCCTTTTTTAAAAATTATTAAAGTAACCATAATACAAACAAAAAGAATAAATAATATTGTAGTAACGCTTGTTAGAAGACTAACATCTGAAATTTCATAAAAACTAAATTTNAGACCGCTTACCAAATAAAGAACGGGATTGAATAAAGAAATCTTTTGCCAGATATCTGGCAACATGCTTATAGAGTAAAAACTTCCTCCTAAAAAAACTAAAGGAGTAATTATTATTAAAGGAATGAGAGATAGCTTTTCAAAGTTATCAGCCCAAAGCCCTATAATAAAACCCAGAAGACTGAAAGATATAGAAGTGAGTACTAAAAAAAAGATCATTAAGGTCGGGTGAGCAATTTTCAAATCTATGAAAAATGAGGATGTGATAATAATTAATGTTCCCAAAAGTATAGACTTCGAGGCAGTAGCTCCTACAAAACCCAAAATCATTTCAAACCCTGAAATAGGTGCTGCTTGTAATTCAAATATCGTTCCATTAAATTTTGGAAAAAAGGTACTGAATGAACCATTAGAAATACTTTGAGTTAATAAATTTAACATTATAAGACCTGGAACAATAAACATCCCATAAGAAATGCCATCTATNTGGGTTATTCTTGAACCTATAGCTGAACCAAATATTATAAAGTAAAGTGAGGTAGAGATTATTGGTGATATTATACTTTGAAATATTGTTCTTTTTGTTCTATTCATCTCATGCAGATAGATAGCTANTATTGCTCTATAGTTTATCATTTTTATGAGTATTAATATAATTAACAAATATACTTTCTAAAGTTCTTTTTTTTATATTAAATTCAGAAAATTCAAATTTATTTGTCTTTAGCAAAGATATTATTTTTAAAATTTTATTGCTGTCATTATCTAATATTATTTCTAACTCCTTACCTTTTTTATTTATTTTTGCATTAAAATCTTTCAAAAATTGAGGTATCTTTTTAATAATTTTAGGAAGAGTTAAAACAAGTTTTTTGTTGCCTAACTTTCTTAACAATTTTTTTTTGTCTTCGACTAAAATTAACCTTCCTTCATTAAGAAATCCAACAGTATCTGCAATTTCTTCTGCTTCTTCTATGTAATGAGTTGTTAGAATTATAGTTACACCTTTGTTCTTCAAGCTAATTATGATTTCCCACATTTCTTTCCTCAGTTCAACATCAACCCCGGCAGAAGGTTCATCTAAGAATAAAATGTCTGGATTATGTGACAATGCTTTTGCAATTAAAACTCTTCTTTTCATACCTCCAGATAACTGCATAAGTAGGTTGTCCTTTTTATCAAACAACTTTAAGGTTTTTAACAATTGTGTAATGAAATCNATATTTTTTTCTTTACCCCATAGACCTCTAGAATAACAAACATTATCCAATACAGTTTCAAAAGCTTCTAGGTGTAATTCTTGTGGTACAAGACCAATTCTCGATTTAATATTTTTTCTATTAGCTTTAATATCTAGATTGTCTATAAATATGTTTCCAGATGTTTGATAAGCAAGCCCACATATAATATTAATCAGTGTAGATTTTCCTGCACCATTAGGNCCTAAGAGTGCAAAAATCTCTCCTTTTTTAATATTTAAAGAAATATTTTTTATTGCNTGATATTGGTTTTTATAAGTTTTACTTATGTTATCTAACTTTATGAAATCCTTCATTTTTTTTTAAGGTTATCTGCTATCTCTTTTATCATANGANTTTTTTTCTGCTTCNGGNTCGTAAGAAGTGATACCTACACTAGGTTCCTCTTTTTCTGGTAATGGTTTTGCAGGACTAGAATAAATTAAAGTTTTTCTCTCTTCAGTATTTGATGAATAAAAAGGGTTTGCAATTTTGACTTCTTCCCCATCCTCTCTTCCTTTTTCAAGAGCCTCATCATATTCTTGAGCCTGGGCAGCATTCCAAGGAAATTTATATAATCTAGGTTCTATGTCGTCTTCTATTAAAACTAATAAATANATTGCTTCTCCTTCAATCCAGTTTACGTGAAGCAAAGTTAATTCATCAGCATATTTATTTAAAACTTCTAAATTTTTTGGTTTAGCCCTGCTTAAAATCTCTATAAGGCTAAGATAAATTATTAAAAAACAAAACAAGCCTATGGATAAAATGACAACTTTTAATTTAATTCTTTTTCTAGACCAGAAAGAAAAACTTACAATAATAGCAGTTAGAAAAACTAATATAACAAAAAACCAATTTACTACGTTCATTAGTTCCGCCCAATCAAACTTTTGCGCAAACTATTCACAGAACCAGATACAACCTTAAAATTATTGTCTAGTTTAAACCTAAGTACTGTTTTTTCTTTACCTTCTTTTAGAAGATTAACCTTTTTTTCTAATATTTGCTTTCTAAAGTTTTTATCCGGAGTTACCAAGCTTGCTGTTACAGTGGCCTGAATTTTAGATTTTTTTTGATCATGCTTAAATAAGTGTACATTCGCTTGGTATTCACCAGCTAAAATTCCTCTTGTAAAGCTTATTTCATAATTAATGGGAGTATGGTCTCCTTTAAGTCCCCTGTCATCTCTCAAAAGATTAAAAACTAATCCAGATGGTTTAGAATATCCTACTGGTCCATCATTTGGACCTCTAACCCATAAATCAACGTCAGCGTCTATATCATGTGGCCAGAAAAGTTCAAATATAACACTACCTACTGGTTCTTTTACTATTTCATCTCTAGTTTTTAGATTTAACCAAGGTAATAATAATAAGACTATTGCTACAAAACCAGACAAAGCTAGGAGCGTTACATCTCTAAAAACAGTATCTGATTGTTCTTCTTGTACCGAATCAAATTCTTTAACTTTTTCAATCACTACTTTTAACTTCTCCAATTTCTATTATTTTTGATAAAAGCCTGTTAGCGCCTGTAGATAAAATTTGGTAGCATAAATTTAACCAAACACTACATATTGAGCCAGCTAAAGTTGTGTAAAGGGCTACTGACATTCCCGAAATAAGGGTGGATACCATTTTACTTACCTCTTCAGGATTACTAGAAACGCCGCTTCCATCAACTCCAGATAAGGCTATTATAAATCCTATAACTGTACCAATTAGACCTAATATAACTAATGTATTAGCAATAAATTTAATATGATTAATTTTGGTAGCCAACCTGATTCTTAAAGAAGATGCTAGATTGCTCCGTGAGCTTGCATTTAGACCCTTAGAATTTTTAAGAAACTCTTTCACTATAGAGTCCTCAAAACCTAACTGAGAATTTGCATAATTAAGTTCCTTGCTTATCCATAAAGTCCTTGAAAAAGCTATAACAAAACCTATAAAAAATAAGCCGATGATTACTAATATCATGTTTGTTATATCAGCGTCTAAAGCTTTTTCTAAGTATCCTTGAGAAATTATAGCTAATAAAAAAGCCACACCTACAGCGTTTACTAAAATATATCTTAATATTAATAAATAATTAAATTTCATCTTTGCACTTGCTCCTTGTTACCTGACCTAAGCCTAACATAATTGTGATTAATACTCTTTGAGTCAAGCTCACCTTTTTTATTTAAGTTAAATTGAAAAATAGTTATCTCCTCTCCGACAACTTCTAGTTTTTTTTTTGATTTTAAAATTTGTTTCCTTTTGTTGTTTTTTGGATCCACTACTGAAATAACCATTTCTGCATTAATAGGCAAAAAAGGAGTTTTGTCTTCCCTGTAAAGATGAAGATTAGCTATATATTTACCCTCATTGATTCCTCTAGAATAAGAAACTTCGTAATTTACGGGAGTATTATCTTTATATTTTCCCAGATCATCCCTTAATAAATTAAAAAATAAACCTCCTTTATTAGAATATCCTACTGGAATGTCTTCAGGTGCTTTAACCCATAAATCAATATCAACATCTCTTTTATTATCCCAGAATAACTCTACTATCACGTTTCCCGGAGGATAAGAGCTTTTTTCTTCTTCTGTAGGAGGGTTAACAAAAGGTAATAATAGAACAACCATAGAAATAAAACCAGTTAGAGCTAAAAGTACAACATCCCTGAAAACTACACTACTATCATTTGTTTCATCGTTATATTCCAAATATCCTCCAAAATTTTTAGATTACACAATTTTTGTTATATTGCTAGAACAAAGAATTAAAAAAATTATAATAAGTCTAAAACCCTTTAAATTTGTTGATAATGATAATTATTTTCAATAAATTGTAAATTTAATCTTGACCTATAAAGTTTAATTATTAATATTATAGGTATATTTAATAATAACTAGGGAGGTATAATGATAAAGTTTATCATAACTTTTTTTACGACTTTATTTATCTTAAGTAGTGTAAATGCAGATGATGTGACTACTTATGATAATTTAGTTAAAGCGAATAAAAGCCCTGAAAACTGGTTGACTTACGGTGGAACACTTGATGGTCAAAGATATTCTAGGCTTAAACAAATTAACAAAAAAAATGTTAAAAAACTTAAAGTAGCATTCACTAATGTTATTGGTGGTATAGAAGGCGGAGGCATTTGGGACCACGCTGGATTAGAAGGTACACCGGTAGTTGAAAATGGAATGATGTATGTGACAGATGGATGGGGATCTATCTATAAATTTAACGTTAGAAATAATGGAAAATTAGAGTGGAAAATGAATCCTGATACTGATCATGACTTTCCAGGAGCAATTACTTGCTGTGGAATTAATAACAGAGGTGTAGGCCTTTGGAATGACAAAGTTATTTCTCATACATTAGATGGAAGACTTTTGATTACTAACAAATCTACAGGAGCACTTGAGACAGAAGTTCAGTTAGCAGACGCTAGTGTTGCTGAAGTTATTACAGCCGCACCATTAGTAGTTAAAGATTCTGCTATTACAGGTGTTGCAGGTGCTGAATATGGAATTAGAGGATGGTTACATTCAACTAATTTAAGTGATGGAAGTAAAAACTGGAGAACATACACAATCCCTGCACCTGGTGAGCCTGGCTCAGAAACTTGGAAGGCAGATCCAACAATTGCGCACAGTAAAGATGGCTGGATGCATGGTGGAGGATCTACTTGGGTAACTGGTTCTTACGACCCAGACCTTAATACCATTTTCTGGGGTGTAGGTAACCCTGGACCAGACTGGGACAATGAGTATAGACCTGGAGATAACTTATACAGTAATAGTGCTCTTGCATTAGATGCTGATACTGGAAAGATAAAGTGGCATTTTCAATATACACCTAATGATCCTTATGACTTTGATGGTGTAAATGAACTAGTTCTTGTGGATGCTAAAGTTTTCGGTAAAAAAGTTAAAGCTGCTTTACACGCTGATAGAAATGGCTTTGCATATGCACTAGATAGAGAAACAGGTAAATTCTTATGGGGTACTCCATTTGTGAAAAAACTAGACTGGACAATAGGTTTAGACAAATACACAGGTAGACCAATGGATTATGATCCTAATAAGGATGTACAAAGATATGTTCCTTCTACTAATGCTTTCAGAGCTCAGCCAGAAGGATTATCATGTCCTGGTAACATGGGTGGAAAAAACTGGCCACCATCAGCATATGATCCAGACAGAAATATGTATTATATTCCTGTAATCGAAAGTTGTGCGATGCATGTTAACGTACCTCAAGAAAAGGAGTGGGTAGCTAGAGAATTCTGGCTAGGAGGAGCTCCTAAGATGGGTCCTGTTATAACTGGAAGTACTACAGCTATGGACGTAAATTCTGGTAAGGTTGTTGCTAAATACGATATGCAATATCCTAGCCTTGGTGGTCTGATGGCAACCAAAGGTGGACTAGTATTTACTGGACATGCAGATGGTAGGTTTGTAGCATTAGATGCTGATAACCTTAAAGAATTATGGTCTTTTGATACTAATACAGCTATCAATGCACCACCAATGACTTTTGCAGTAGACGGTAAGCAATATGTTGCCGTTTTAGCAGGTCTAGGTGGAGCTTGGCCTAAATGGTTTGTTGGTGCAACACCAGGTCTGGAAAAGATTGATCCAGGTCAAATGATGTTTGTGTTTAGCCTATAAATCTTCTATATGGAGCCTTTTTTCAAAAGGCTCCATTGCAATCTAAAATGAATAAAATAATCAAATTTCTTACTACAATAGTAGTTTTTTTATTCTTCTTTAACTTTACTTCTTATTCAAACGATATCAGAACTCTTGGAATTGGTATTAATGTAAATAATATAGATACTACAGGTTATAAAAACCTATCATGTACAGATGACAATAAAAAGTTGTCTACGTGGAATGAATTCAAAAAATGTAAAAAAAATAACCAGAACTTGTATCTTGTATCTTTTGAGTATGATGATAGATATGCCATTACAGAAGAATATGAAGGTACACAGGTTGCCGGGCATCCCGTCCTAATGAATATAGGTGTAAATGATAATAATAATATTGAAGAAATAAATGTTATTACAGATCCAAGTGCACCTTGGTATTTTAGAAAACAGTCATATCTTTTATGGCTAAGAATTTATAGTAAATACGGTTCTAGTGGTTGGAATTGCCAGGAAAAATTACCTAAGAAAGACCATTTATTAGCCGGTAACAAATATATTAATAAGATATGTGAAAAAACATTCGAAAAGAAAAAAATAGTACTCCATTCTGAATTTTATTTTATAAATAATAAAGAAGACAAAAGTAATTTAATTAGTAGAACAAAAATGAAGATAGAAAAGTATCCTAGTAGTTAGACAGATGAAAAGCATACATTTATTTATATTTAAAATAATCTTTTTAGCTTTCATACTTATGCATTCGAAAGCTTATACCCAATCCAAAATAGATTATGGCTTACTTGCTTTCAAAAGAGGAAATTGTATGGGGTGTCATAAGTGGCATGGTGATGGAGGCCCTGGATATGGAGGAGCAGCGATGTCATTAAGAGATACTGGTTTAGATAAAGAGGGATTAATACTGTTGATAGCATGTGGTAGACCAGGAACTAATATGCCATTCTTTGATAAGAAGGCGTATGTTGATGATAGATGTTTTGGAATGAAGTTTCATGATTTTGAAGGTGATGAAAAAAATAGACCTCTTCAGGCTAAGGTTTATTTAAATAAAAGACAAATAGAGGCAGTAACCAATTTTATTCTTACTGATCTTAAAGGTAAGAAATTATCAAAGGAATATTGTTTAAAGTTTTTTGGCAAACCCACCAGAAGCTGTGAAGGTTTATAATTCAATAATAAAACTTTCATTGCAAGTTTTACGCGATATTTGTATGCGATGTAGGTTATAATTTTTCTTGATTATAAACTTCCAAATATAATGCCCAATATTCTCCAAGGTTGGTAAACCCATAGAGTAAATTTCATTCAAATATGCGTGGTCTAATTTTTCTTTTAAATT
>PBGQ01000002.1 GCA_002720125.1 Rickettsiales bacterium
TCTGAGTCGATTTTGTACTTATCTAGAATTTTTTTTCTAACCCCGCTAGAAGACGCCAAAATAATTTTCATTTTCTTTTTTTTATTTCATAAATTTTTAAAATTGATGCTGCTGTTTCTTCAACTGATTTTCTCGTTACATCTATTATTGGCCAATTGTATTTTTTGAATAATTGCTTAGACCTGTCGACCTCCTCACTAATATGCTTAAGATCTGTATAATCTTTTATATTATTTTCTCTCATGATTGCTACACGATTTCTCCTAATATCAGCAAGTCTTTCAGGATCAGCAATAAAACCAATGACGCATGTTTTGATGTCTTTTTTTTGCAAGTATTCTGGTATTTCGTGATTTAAAACTAAAGGGATATTTATAGTTTTATAACCTCTGTTAGCTAAATATATAGATGTTGGAGTTTTGCTAGTTCTGCTTACCCCCAACAAAACAATATCAGCCGAAACTATATCATCTAATTTTTTTCCGTCATCGTGTGACATTGTAAATTGTATTGCCTCAATTCTTTTGTAATAATCATCATCAAGAACGTGTTGTGCGCTTGGTTTGTGTATCGCTTTTTGATTTAGGAGTTTAGAAAAGCTTAAAATTAAATTTCCGAGGACACCAAAACAAGGGATATTATCTAAAGTGCTTTTATTAGATAGGTATTTTGCAAGCTTAGACTCCACAATAGTATAAAGAATTATAGAATTTTTCACATTAGACGCTTCTTTAATAATTTTATCAATTTGCTGCTCTGTTCTTACAAACGCAAACTCTTTTTTTTCGTATTCAAAGCTTGCAAATTGGGATTTTAAAGATAAAAAAATTCTATCTAGGGTTTCACCAGTAGAGTCAGACACAAGATATACATTGTATTTTTCGGTCATATCTTTGTTAATATCTATTTAATAAGTTTGCGTTATTCATTTTTTATTAAAGTTTCAAAAATTAATTAACAATAATTAACATTATTCTAACATTTTGTTAGATGTTGATATTCTTATTCTATATTTGTTTATAAAGACTATAATATGTCTTATTTTAAGCCAAAATTGAGTAATTTTTAAAATTCAAATTGTATAAATTATGTATAAATAGTTATATTAGTAACTAACAGGACCTACTAATTAACCATTAGTTTAAAACTTAATTTATATAAAATGAATGTGTTGAGGAAAATTTTAGTCGAGAAAGATGTTTCTTGTAAATCTGTTTGGTTTATGAGACAAGCTGGAAGATATATGAAAGAATATCATCTAGTAAAAAATAAATTCGATGATTTTATTACCATGTGCAAAAATATAGATGCAGTAACTGAGATTACGTTACAACCAATTAATAGATTTGAAATAGACGCAGCAATAATATTTTCAGATATATTAATCCTTTTGGAATGTTTGGGGTTAAAAGTTTCTTTTGTAAAAGGAAAAGGGCCCATAGTGGATAATAAAGATTTTGAAAAAGTAATAGATGAATTTGATTATAATACAAAGTTAGAAGAATTATCAGCTGTTTATAAATCAATTAAAGAGGTTAAAAAAGAACTTACAAGAGTAAATAAGCCCCTTATCGGTTTTGCTGGTGCACCTTGGACTATTGCTACGTATATATTGGAAGGAAAAATATCTAAAGATCAGATTTTAATAAAAAAATATGCAGCAGAAAAACCGAGAAATATGGCTAAACTAATGAAAATTCTAAGTTTTTTAGTTACAGAACATTTATCAAACCAGATTGATAGTGGAGTTGATGCAGTCCAGATATTCGAGTCTCATTCTAATAGCATGGACTGTTATTTAAGTGAGTTATATATGATTAATACAATTAAAAAGATTACTAAAGAATTAAAAGAACGACATGCCAAAATACCAATAATTTTTTTCTCAAAGACAATTAACTATATAGGAAACAAAGACTTTTTTAACAATATAAATTGTGTGAGTTTAGGTTCTAATTACAGAATGAAAGATTTAATAAAACTATTGCCTAATGAAATTTGTTTTCAGGGAAATTTGGATCCAGTGAAATTAATGGTAGGAGGTAGTCAAATGATAGAAGATACAAAAAAAATAATAGAGGATATGAAAGGTAAGAATTTTATATTCAACCTAGGACATGGCATTCTACAACATACACCAGTAAAAAACTTAGAAATTTTAATTGAAGAGATAAAAAAGTCTAAGCGTAACTAGTAAACAATAATGTTAACTAGATAGGATTTTTTTAGAAAAAAGATGAACTTTATGCCAATCGGTGAACTCATAAGCCATAGAAATATTTGTTGGACCTTTAGTGATATACATAATGAGTCTTATAATGTTTTTGTTGAAGAAATTGTATTTTGGATAATCAAGCTTGCCCGCAAACACATCTAAAAACGTAGGAGACCAAGGGGAGGACCTGAGAAATTTTTTAATGTAAGGATTAGTTGAAGGTCTATTCTTATCATCTTTGCGTGCAACTATATTGACACAAAAAAAAGCACTTTTTTTACTGTTAAGCATTTCTAAATTATTATTTATGAATTTAAAAAGATTTTTTCTGTATCTACCGTATCTAATACTGGCACCGACAACAATGAAGTTATACTGAGACAGTTCTTCTTGAGTACAAGAATCAATACTGTAAAGATCAACTATACATTTACTGCATAAGTGGTCTTTTATAGAATTAGATATTTTTCTTGTTTGACCATCTACTGAAGAATAAAAAATAGCTATTTTCATAGTAATTATTATTTAATATATATAGTGCTGACCATGCCCATTTCTTTGTGAGATTTCTCTGTTATTTCATCTCTTACCCTACAATATAAATCATCAAACACGCCAGTTTTTATAGGAACGAACCACCACTCTAATTCATTGCCAGGCCACAGCTCTACTTCATCAATAATTCCTTTAATTTCAGAAACTTTACCTCCTTTAATATTAACTTGTATCTTTCTAGTAAATATAGATCTAGCAAACTTAACAGAGGAGAAGTAGTGTTTTGAGTCACTTTTATTTTTTATAATAAGTTTATATAACTTTCCAGTCTCAAAGTGCAAGTCAGAAGGTTGATAATAGTGATGTTTCCCAACTACACCAGAGAGAACTACAACCGTAGTTATTTCTTTTTGTCTAGTTAGATCACCAGAGGATAGAACGAACACGCAAAGAAAGTAATTAAAAGATAAATAAAATAGTAAAGAAAAAAGTCTCATAAAATAACAATATATCAAAACAGAGAAAAAAGAAATTCTTGATAAGAAAATTTACCTTTTAATAACTTTACATAATATTTAATATGTGTATATTAATTTAAATCTTATTTTCTTCTCAATAAAATGCATTTACAGGATCTTAAAAAAAAGAAAACTCATGAACTTTTAGAATTAGCTGCGGAAAACAACATAGAAAACGCTGCTAATATGCGAAGACAAGATATAATGTTCAGCATTTTAAAGTCAGTAGCCGATAAAGGAGCATCAATTCACGGTGACGGAGTAATAGATATACTTCAAGATGGATTTGGTTTCCTGAGAGCACCTGAATCAAATTATCTGCCAGGCCCAGACGACATATACGTTAGTCCAAGTCAAATAAGGAAGTTTGGTCTTAGGAACGGGGACACAGTAGAAGGTGAAATTAGACAGCCAAAAGATAGTGAAAGATATTTCGCACTGCTTAAAGTAACAAAGATTAATTTTGAAAACCCAGATAAGGTAAGAAATAAAATTAATTTCGATAATCTAACACCACTTTATCCAGACAACAAAATAGTGTTAGAGGTTGATTCCTCAGATCCAGAAACGAAGAAGAAGAACATGTCTACAAGAATTATGGAATTAGTTTCTCCCATAGGAAAAGGACAAAGAGCATTGATTGTATCGCCTCCAAGGACAGGAAAAACGATTTTTTTACAAAATATAGCACACTCTATAGAGTTAAACCATGAAGAAGTTTACTTAATAGTGCTTTTGATCGATGAAAGGCCAGAGGAAGTAACGGATATGCAAAGGACAGTAAAAGGTGAGGTTGTTTCATCTACATTTGATGAACCAGCAAGCCGACACGTTCAAGTTGCTGAAATGGTAATACAAAAGGCAAAAAGACTTGTAGAAAGTGGTAGAGACGTAGTTATTCTTTTAGACTCTATTACGAGATTAGCAAGGGCATACAACACGGTTGTACCTTCTTCAGGAAAAGTTTTAACTGGTGGCGTAGATGCAAATGCACTACAAAGGCCTAAAAGATTTTTTGGTGCGGCAAGAAATATAGAAGAAGGAGGCAGCCTAACTATCATAGCAACAGCCCTTATAGAAACGGGATCTAGAATGGATGAAGTTATATTTGAAGAGTTTAAAGGTACAGGTAATGCCGAAATAGTTCTGGATAGGAAGTTAGCGGATAAAAGAACTTTCCCTGCAATAGACATTGCTAAATCTGGAACAAGAAAAGAAGAACTGCTAGTAGATAAAGGAATATTGGCAAAAATGTGGGTTTTAAGAAAGATACTTTCACCAATGGGGACAACAGATGCGATGGAATTTTTGATAGAAAAACTTAGAACTTCTAAAAATAATAATGATTTTTTTGATGCTATGAATCAGTAGTCATTCTTCATGACTACAGAGCCTATAGTTTTTCTAGATTCTAAGTTCATATGAGCATTTACAACGTTCGATAAAAGGTAACTATCATCAATTGTCAACAATATCTTTTTTTTCAGCAACATGTCAAAAACTCTACTAGCACTATGGAAATAGTCTTCTTTTTTTGCTGCATAATTCATTAAGGTAGGTCTAGTAAAAAATAAGCTTCCTTTAGCTGCTAAAAGATTAGGATCTACAAGTGGGCAATTTCCAGAGGAATTTCCAAAAACAACCATTGTACCTAGGGATTTTAAGCAATCTAATCCCTTAATGGCAGTATCTTTTCCCACACCGTCATAAACTACGTCTACACCTTCGCCATTAGTAATATTTTGTACTTTTTCTACAAAGGAATGTTCTTTATAAAGGATAACTTCATCACACCCATGCTCTTTTGCTATTGATGCTTTTTCTTCACTACCAACTGTTCCAATTACTTTTGCTCCTTTTTCTTTTAACCATTGACATGCTATTAAGCCCACTCCTCCAGCTATAGCATGGAAAAGAACAGTATGACTTTCATTTATTCTGAAAAGCCTTTCCGTTAAATATTCAACTGTCATACCTTTAAGCAAAGCTGCTGCTGCTTCTTGATCACTTATACCATCAGGAATCTTTATCGCCTTCTCTTGTTCAAGATTTCTACAGTCGCAATAACTTCCTAGTTGCATTATGTAAGCAACTCTTTCTCCTACTCTCAAATCTTTAACATCTTTACCAACATGTGTAATTACCCCAGCCGCTTCCATTCCTAAACCCGTAGGAAGTTTTAATGGATAAAGACCAGATCTATGATATGTGTCAATATAATTTAGACCTACGAAAGTATGCCTAATGCGAACCTGAGTATTAGTTGGTTTTGAAATTTCTACATCTTTCCACGCCATATTTTCAGGCCCACCATTTTCCTCAACCATAATAGTTTTTGTCGTTTCTGTCATATTTTCTCCTATTAAACAAATTTCCTATTATGTACTTTAAACTAAAATAAATAATTTTGTAAGTATATCCATAATAATTTATCTAATATCACATCTTTGATTTACTATAGCATTAGAGTCAAAAATCTTTGATGCGTATTTACATTTCATATCTACGAACTTCTTATACTTTCCTTCGCCATAAAGGTAAGTAGTCTTTCCAACTCCAGCATCTGTATCAGTAGAATTTCTTTGCATCCGAAACCAAAATTTTTTATTTTCTTGGTTTTTTGCTTTGCAAAATATGTCTAAATTGGTTCCCACTAATTTTTCATCTATTAATCTGCCATAGCATTGCAGATTACCGTAATCTCCGAGGGAGTCTTTCCATACTGCTTTACCATCAATATGTATAAATTTTTTATTGAGTGGTATTTCCAGGGTTTTGAATTTGTTAGTAAAGAACATTTCTATGCTGTAATCGTTAGCCGCGGAATTATTTGTAACTAAACCTAAAATTAATAGACGTATTATACATCTGTAGAAAAGTACTAACATTACATATCATCAAAGCTTAACATTTATCATATAATATATATCTAATTTATCAATCAAAACAGATCTACCAAAATTTCCAAATGTATATAAAATTTGTTATATTAAACTATTAACTGAGGTCATAAAACTAGATCACAGGACAATATGATATTTATAGTTTTTTTAAAATAGATTTTTATAGTTAAAATAAGATATGTCTAAAATAATATTTGCTCAAGCTACGGCATTAGGAACTTCCGCAATATCTATTATAAGAGTTTCAGGAGAAGGAAGTAAGGAAGTGTTAAAAGAGTTAATAAAGGGTGGGGTTCCTAAAAAAAAAGTACTTTCACTAAGAACACTTTATTTTCCCAAAAAAAATTATATCATAGACAAATGTCTGGTTTGTTGGATGCCTGAAAGCTCTTCCTATACTGGCGAAGATAGTTTTGAAATTCAATGTCATGGTGGAAATGCGATAATTACCAGTTTTTATGATGCACTTTCTTCAATAAAGAATGTAAGAATTGCAGAGCAAGGAGAATTTACAAAGAGGGCAATAATTAATGGTAAAATGAATTTGATAGATGCGGAAGCGTTAAACGACCTTATTCATGCAGAGGCAGAGCAACAAAGAATACTTGCTATGAAGCAGTTAGATAATAGTTTGTCAGTTCCAATTCAGAAATGGAGAAAATTATTATTAATTTCTATGTCTAATATTGAGGCAAGGATTGATTTCTCAGACGAAGAAGATATCCCAGGGGACCAATTTTCAAAGAAGCATCTCTTAAAGCTAAAAAAAGAAATTGATAAAACATTAAAAAATGGTCAACAGCACGATCTCATAAAAGAAGGATTAAAGATAGTACTAACAGGAAAACCTAATGCTGGAAAATCTAGTTTGTTTAATTACATAGTTAAGGGTGAAAGGTCAATAGTAACAGATATGCCAGGTACTACTAGAGACACCATAGAGGTAAAAGTAAATATAGGTGGCTATATTGTTACATTTGTCGACACTGCAGGAATAAATAAGACTTCTGATATAATAGAACAGGAGGGAATTAAGAGAGCTAAGCATAAAGTTAACAATGCAGACTTGGTGCTTAACATCATAGATGCACCAAAATTTAATCAAGCAGATATAAATCCAAAATATTGGAACGTTCTTAATAAGATTGATAAAAGTCCGATAGAAGACATAAAGGTAACAAATAGTTTAAACTTCTATAAGGTTAGCGCTAAATCGGGAGAAGGAGTAAATTTTCTATTACAAGAAATTCTAAGCTTTGTAATAGATAATACAAAGAAGATTAGAAATACTAACAATTTTTATTCAAGCAATAGACAAAAAAAAGAACTAGAAGCTATAAAAGTATTGCTTGATCTAGCACTCAAAGAGGACCAAGAAGAAATATTGGCTGAATTTATTCGTGAAATTAATAAAGGATTTGGAAGAATTTTAGGCCATGTCGATATAGAAGAAGTGCTGGGAGAGATTTTCTCTAACTTTTGTATTGGGAAGTAGGTAAGTTTCACGTGAAACTTGTCTTTAACTAAATTTATAATGTTTCACGTGGAACAAGCTAGAAAAGGCCAATTAACTCTTTCCTTGAAATTAAATAATTAAAAAGTAAGATAATCAACATGAAAAATAAAAAAAGCATAGATGTAATTGTAATAGGCGGAGGACACGCAGGAGTTGAGGCAGCCAATGCCGCAGCCAATATGGGGGCGGAGGTTCTTTTTATTACAATTGATCCTTCTAAAATAGGCGTGATGTCATGTAACCCGGCAATAGGTGGAATAGGAAAGGGACATATTGTTCGAGAAGTGGATGCTTTAGGAGGGATTATGTCTAAATGCGCAGACAAAGGAAGCATCCAATACAAAGTACTCAACTCAAGTAAGGGGCCGGCAGTAAGGGGGCCTAGATGTCAAGCAGACAGAAAATTGTATCAAAGTGCAATTTACGAAGAAGTTTCTTCTAACAATAATATAAAAATATTAACTGCTATGGTTAAAAGTCTTATTATTAGAAATAGCAAGGTAGAAGGAGTGATTCTTAATAATGATAAAAGTATACTTGCAAAATCTGTTGTTCTTACGACAGGAACATTTTTAAACGGATTAATACACATAGGCAGCAGAAAAATTTATGCTGGAAGAATAAATGAAAAATCATCTACGAGTCTTGCCGCATGTCTTTATAGTTTAAAGCTACCTATGGCAAGATTGAAAACGGGAACACCACCAAGACTTCTAAAAAACTCTATTAACTTTAAAAACTTGGAAGAGGATAAGGGTGACAAAAGGCCACAATACTTTTCTATGGAAACTAAAAAAGTATTTAATGAACAAATATCATGTTTTTCTACTTGGACAAATAATGAAACTCACAATTTGATAAGGAACTCTTTTAATGAAAGCCCTATTTATAATGGTGATATTTCCTCAAATGGTCCAAGGTACTGCCCCTCTATAGAAGATAAAGTGTCCAGATTCGCAGATAGAGATAGACATAGAGTAATGTTAGAACCTGAAGGAATAGATTCGAATACGATATATCCTAACGGAATATCTACTAGTATATCAGAAAAAATACAACAGCTAATGATCAATACGATTAAAGGATTAGAAACCGCTAGAATAGAACAACCTGGGTATGCTATAGAATATGACCATATAGATCCTAGGGCCCTTAAACATACCTTGGAGTTAAAAAAAATAAGTGGTTTGTTTTTTGCTGGGCAGATCAATGGAACAACAGGATATGAAGAAGCAGCAGGACAAGGTATTGTGGCTGGAATAAATGCAGCACTAAAACAGAGACAAGGAAATAAAGAATTTTATTTGGATAGAACACAAGCCTACATAGGTGTAATGATAGATGACTTAGTTACAAAAGGCACGCCAGAACCCTATAGAATGTTCACATCTAGAGCAGAACATAGATTATTTTTAAGAGCAGACAATGCAGATTTAAGATTATCAGATTTAGCTATTAAATTAGGTTCTATATCAAAAACAAGAAAAAATATATTTCTCAACAATAAAACTAAAATTAATAAAATCAGAGATATAGCAAAAGAAATTAGACTGTCACCAAATGAAGCAAAGAATATAAAAATAGATGTAAGTTTTGACGGAAAAAAGAGGTCTTTATATGATTTATTAAGTTTTGAAACTTGTACTTTAGAAAAAGTTAAAGAAAGGTTCCCGCAATTGAAGAAATTTGATGTTGAGTTATTAGAAAAGATAAAAATAGAATCTGGATACAAAATACATATAGAAAAGCATAAAGATAGTTTGGACTCTTATAGGATAGAAAGTAAAGTTAAATTACCTTATAATTTAAACTATAAAAATATAGGAGGTCTTTCAAAGGAATGCTTATTAGCACTAGAGAAAATTAGACCAGAAAACTTAGCACAAGCTTCAAAAATACCAGGTATAACCCCAGCCGCTCTAACATCGGTTTTGCTTTACACAAAAAAAGTCAAAATCAAGCAAAAAAAGTTAGCATAAATCATGAAAACATCTTCTTACTTTTCTCAAGAAAAGATTATTTTACTTGAAAAGTACGTTGATTTATTAAAAAAATATCAAACGAAATTTAACTTAATTGGAAAAAGTACTATTTCTAATATTTGGGAGAGACATATTATCGACTCAGCTCAGATTTATAAATTATTACCTAAAGAGAAAAAAAATTCTTTTTTAATAGATGTAGGAACAGGAGCTGGTTTTCCGGGGATAATTCTTGCTATAATGGGAAGAAAAGATGTTTGTTTATGTGAAAAGAGTTTCAGGAAGGCAGCTTTTTTGCAAGAAGTAAAGGATATTTGCAATATCAAGACTTCTGTCATAAATAAAAGAATAGAAGATATACGAAAAAAAAATTGTGGGGTAATAGTTTCCAGAGCATTTTCTCCTTTAATGAAATTAGTAATGTCAACAATGCATCTTATTTCAAAAGATACGGTTTTAATACTGCACAAAGGAAAAAGACATAAAGAAGAAATTGAAGAAGCAAAAAAAAAATTTTCTTTTACATTTAATTTATATGATAGCATAACAAATCAGGAGGCAAGGATATTGCGTATTACAAATATTCGTACAGGAATATAGTGACTAAAGCTAAAGTTATATCGGTTGTTAATCAAAAGGGAGGAGTAGGAAAAACTACCACTACTGTTAACTTAGGTACGGCATTAGCTGCCATAAATAAAAGTATTTTACTTATAGACTTAGATCCACAAGGTAATTTATCAACAGGATTAGGTATAAAAGAAAGTGAAAGAGGTAAAAGTGTATACGATTTAATTACAGATAATAGTAGTGCCGAGAAAGTAATACTTGCAACTAAGATTCCGCGTATGAGCATTGTAGCTTCAAATATCAACTTGTCAGGAATAGAATTTGAATTAGCAGAAGATAAAGACAAGACAAATAAACTCTTTAATAAAATTGANTCCTTATCTAAAGGTTTTGATTTCATAATAATAGATTGTCCTCCTTCTCTAGGAATACTTACAATAAATTCCCTAGTTGCATCTGACTCAATATTGGTACCTCTACAATGCGAGTTCTACGCTCTAGAAGGGCTAGCTCAACTTTTAAGGACAGTAGAAAAAGTGAAATCTAATCTTAACAAAAGTCTTTTGTTAGAAGGAGTAATTTTAACCATGTACGACCCTAGAAATAGATTATGTGAAGATGTGGTTTTAGATGCTAGAGAGCATTTAGGAGATAAGGTTTTCAAGACCGTAGTTCCTAGAAATGTTAGGCTTTCCGAGGCTCCTAGTCACGGTCTTCCTGCAATTTTGTATGACAGAAAATGTACTGGTTCAATAGCTTACATAAGTCTTGCAAAAGAGTTAATAAAGAGATTAAATAATGAAGGAGGCAATGATTAGTAAAAAACGATTAAAAACGGGACTTGATATTTTACTAGGTGAAGAAAAGAAGGTAGTAAATAATTCAGAAAACATTACCACTGCAAATACCATTATATCAATACCTATCTCAAAAGTAACTCCTAACACGGGACAGCCTAGAAAAAGATTTAATGAAGAAAAAATACTAGAGTTATCTAAATCTATTAAAAATCAGGGTCTACTTGTTCCAATTATCGTAAAAAAAGACAAAAGTAAGAAAGACTACTATATTATTGTTGCCGGGGAGAGACGTTGGCGGGCTTCGAAGTTGGCAGGGTTAAAAAATATCAAGGCTATTTTAAACATAAGTAATGAAATAAACTCAGCATTTACTTCAATAATAGAGAACGTCCAAAGAGAAGATCTTAGCCCTTTAGAAGAAGCAGAAGCCTATAAAAAATTGATAGACAATTATCAAATTACACACGACAAAATTTCTAAATTCTCAGGAAAATCAAGAAGTTATATAACTAACCTTATTAGAATACTAGATTTGCCTATAAAGGCAAAAGAGGCACTTTTAGAAGGAAAAATAACTTTTGGGCACGCTAGAACCTTACTTGGTTTAGAAGAAATAGAGTTGAAAAATACCTTGGATCAAATACTTGAGCGAGACTTAAGCGTAAGAGAAACAGAGAATAGAGTTAGAAATAAAAAAAACAGAGGTAAAAATTCTAATACCTCAAGGAAAAAAGATATAAATATTCTAGATTATGAGAAGTATCTGTCTATTAAACTGGGGTATCAGGTCGTCATAAATGACAAAAAGGGTAAGGGGACATTATCAGTTAAATACAAGAATCTAGAACAGCTAGAATCTATAATAAAATTTTTTAACTCTTAATAGAGCATAGTTTAATGACAAAATATTTAATTAAGATGCCAGCCAATGCTGGTTGTTTTTTGCAAGCCATTTCTAACTTATTAATATTAAAAATAGCGGTTTTTATGCTTTTTAAGCCTATCTCTGATATTTGTAGTTGAATATTCTGATGTCTTGAAAAATGAACAGGAGGTAAGATTTCTTTAACATTTTTGATGGAAAGCAACTGTAATTTTAATAAAAGTTGTAAATGTTTTGTTATTGACCTTATTACTAACAAATAATTAATACCGTCTTCTAGTACTTTATCAATTATTTTATTTATATAAGAGGAGCTTTTAATTAAAAGACAGTCAGTAATAAGGTCTAACTTAATTGAAGTATTATCTCCTACTCCAATAAGAATATTTTCATAAGTTATTGAGGAGTTGTCTGCATGGAGAACCAGTTTTTCTATTTCCCTCTTTGTAACAAGGCGGTCATTTCCAAGCTTATTACTTAGTAATTGAATATTGTCGTTAGAAATCGTTAGTCCCAATTCTTCACAATAACTCTTTATAAAATTAAATAGAGATTTTGAGTTATCATTATAACAAGTTAGATAGGCCAAGTTATTAGTTTTTTTAAATAACTTCACTATTGGCGAGTCTGATTTTAAGTTCGAGGATTCTAAAAGTAAAAAGTTGGGTTTTTTTTCATCTATATTTTCTAAAAAATCTACAATAATTTTCAAATTTTTCATTAGGTCCAAGTTAATATGAATCAAGGTTTTCTTATAGAAAATTGGTTTTTGAAAAGCTAATTCAAACAATATACTCTCAGATTTGGCAAAGTCTTCGGGTGTCAACTTAAATATTTCTAAAGAATTCTGTAAAGATTTCTTTTGTTCTTCTAAAAAAAAATCACTATTATCTTTAACTAATCCCCTATCAGGACCATATATTAAAAGGCTACAGACGTCTTTTATGTCTTTAGCAAAATTGCTATATTCCCATTCTTTAATTCTCATTATAAGAAGTCCTAGATAAGTACATGACAAGATTATTAAAAATTTTTTTAGAAATATTTCTTGTATTTAATTTTTCTGCTTTATTCCTGTCAGCTAACGTAGATAGTACTTGGTCTGATGTAAGATAGTAAGGTGCATTGACTTTTTCCTCAAAAGAATAAAGGAGTTTATCATAGTTGTCCCTCTTATAAAGCTTTGCTTTTACCAGGGTTTCTATTTCATACCCTGATACTTTTCCATCTATGTTATTTACTGTACTAGAAGTAAAACTAACTGTATTTAATGATAATATATATTTTATATTTTTATTATAAGGAAACATCCTTAACATTTCTCTCTTTATATTATCGGTAGTTTTGCTGTTGTCAGTCTTGATAGCTAATGTTTCAAAAAATTCTTTATATAAAATATTCTTTTTATACATGGGTGTATACCCACTACATGAAGTTAAATGTATTATAATATAGATAACTGTTAAAAATTTTAACATTATCAAATTACTATGTTTAGAATTTTCTCAGGTATAACGATAATTTTTTTAACTTTTCTTTCCCTTAAAAATAATTTAATCTCTTGCATCTCTAATATATGTTTTTCTGTTTCATCTTTATTTAAACCTTTAGGTAAACTTTTCAAAAACTTTTTCTTTCCATTGACTTGGACTACTAGTTTTATTTCTTCTTCAACAAGATATTTATCATTGGCTTTCGGCCATTTCTGTTCACATACCATACTTTTTTCATTGCCAATCTCTTTCCATAGCTCTTCAGCTAAATGGGGCATCATAGGTGCAACCATAATAGTCCATTTGGTAACAGCGTACTTTAGACTTGCTAATGTTTCATTCTCTTCGGTATTAACTTCTATTTTCATAAAGAAATTTGAGAATTCTCTCAGTAAAGCAACAGCTACATTATACTGAAAAGATTCTAGTGATTTGGTTATTCTATCAATGTATGAGTTGGTAAGGTTTCTTAGTTTAATTGCTTTCTGGTTTTTGAAAATTTCTTCATTACAATCTTTAACAAACTTTAAGTTGGAGTTTTTAAAAAAAGACCACACTTTAAAGATGTATTTCTTAGACCCTTCTATCCCAGAGCTACTCCACTCTAGCTTTCTGTCAGGAGGGCTATCAGATAGCATAAATATCCTAGCTGTATCTGCGCCGTATTCTTTTATTATATTTACAGGATCAACTATATTTTTTTTTGACTTTGACATCTTTTCCGAACGAAGTTCTCTTACAGGTTCTCCGGATGATTTTAGGACATAAGTACTTTTTTTTAGTTTTACATCTTCAGGATAAACCCAATTGTTATTTTTGTCCTTGAAAGTTTTATGGCATACCATTCCTTGACAGAAAAGACCTTTAAAAGGTTCATCAAAGCCTAATTCATTTATACTTCTTAAAGCTTTGACGAAGAATCTAGAATATAATAAGTGAAGTACTGCATGCTCTATGCCTCCAACATACTGATGAACAGGACACCAACCCTGAATTTCTTTTTGATTGAGTACAGCCGTATTTGGTTGTATGAATTTTAAAAAATACCAAGAAGAGTCAAAAAAAGTATCTAGCGTGTCAGTTTCCCTAATCGCTTTCATTCCTGTTTTTTTGCAAGTTGTATATTTCCATGTAGGATGGTTTTCTAAAGGATTTCCTCCTAAAGAAAAATCTATGTCTTCGGGAAGTGTTATAGGCAAATCTTCTTTTTCAACTGTCAGTACTTTTCCATCTTCTCTATAAATTATTGGAATAGGACAACCCCAGTACCTTTGCCTGGAAGCGCACCAATCTCTTAATCTATATTTAATTCTTCTTCGCCCTATATTCAATTCTTGTAAGTAATTAATTACATGTTCTTTGGCTAGTTTTACTGTTTTTCCATTTAAAAATTCAGAATTAAAAAGGATCCCATCTCCGGTATAGGCCTCTTCAGGGTTTCTAGGATTATCGGATTTAATAACATCGATCACTTTTAGATCATAAATTTTTGCAAACTCTAAATCTCTCTGATCATGTGCAGGAACGCCAAAAATCGCTCCAGTTCCATATGTTGATAGTACAAAATTAGCAACATATATNGGAAGTTTTTCATTTTTAAAAGGGTGCTCTGCGTATAGTTTTGTAAAAACACCTTTTTTAGGTTGTTTTTCTAAAATTTCTTCATTGGTAAAGGTTTTTTGCCAGTCACTTATAAAATTTTTTATTTTTTCTGACCTACTGGCTAGTTGTTTAGATAAAGGATGATCTGGGGCAATGGCTAAAAAGGTTGCACCAAAAATAGTGTCGGGTCTTGTACTAAAAATCTCAATTTTATCATTAGCATTTTGAAGNAGGGGGTTTTTTAAAATATTAAATGTTATNTCAACGCCTTCTGATCTTCCTATCCAGTTTTTTTGCATTGTAATAACATTCTCTGGCCAATCTGTTAACTTATCTAAGTCATTCAAAAGTTGGTCAGCAAATTTTGTAATAGATAGAAACCATTGGTTCAAGAGCTTTTTTTCCACATCAACACCAGAACGCCAGCCCTTGCCATCTATTACTTGTTCGTTTGCTAGAACAGTCTTTTCCTTGGGATCCCAGTTAGCCCAAGCCTCTTTTTTATAAACTAGTTTTGCTTCAAATAGTTTTATAAATAATTTTTGTTGGTGTTCTATATAATTATTATCGCATGTGCTAATCTCTTTTGACCAATCATATGAAATACCCATAGATTTAAGTTGCTCTTTCATATTAGAAATATTTTTTTCAGTCCATTCTCTGGGATGAATATTATTTTCAAAGGCAGCGTTCTCAGCTGGCATACCAAAAGAATCCCATCCCATAGGGTGAAAAACNTTNTGGCCNGTTGCTCTTTTATATCTGGCCAAAACATCACCTAAAGTATAAACTCTTACGTGTCCCATATGAATTCTACCAGATGGGTATGGAAACATTTCTAGAACGTAATAATTTAGTTTTTCCGAATTTTTTTTTGTTTGAAATGTTTTGTTTTTTTCCCAGATTTTTTGCCATTTTTTTTCAATGGCGCTTGCATCATAAGCTTTTTTGTTACTATCCATTATTAGAATGCCTAGGAACTTCTTGTTTTCAAATCAATAGCCTTATTTATTATTTTTCTTTCTATAGCAGATGTTTTCTTGTCTTCTATGTTGACATTAATCCACCTAGAGCTTTTTATAACTTGTTTATGTATTGATACTTTTATAGCATCAGCTTCAATTTTATTTGATAGAATGAGAACTGTAATTTTAAATCTTTCTGATGGTTTCGACTCACTACTATACCATTCCGTAATTATTAATCCGCTCTTATTATCTATACTTGCTAGAGGAAAATTTGAAAGCACCTCTAATGATGCTGACCATAAGTAATTAATAGCTCTTGCAAATGATCCTTTAATATCTTCGTCACTAGAGTCTCTTCTGAGGAAAAATTTTGTTAAAAGCCCACTTCCTGCTCTTACCTTTTTCATTCTTTCTCTATCTCTAGGCATCCAAATTTTTTCATCATCAGTGAGCTTTCTGGTCTCTCCCGTACAAGCAGATAGCATTCCAAGAGTCAGTATAAGTATGATGTATTTTATTATATATGGTGAAGATTGCATTATAATAAGAGTATAAAAAAAAAGGAGGGTTTATGCAACCCTCCTAAATTAGTTTCAACTTAATTCTTAGTTTTCTTTTAGCTAGAAACCAAAAGATAATTTTGTAAGAATTATGTCTAAGTCAGTTTCTGTAGTTGTTCCTGACATTTGTTCCACACTCATGTATGCAGCTTCTAGATTAACTCCACCACCTAGATTGTATCCAACACCAAGTGCACTAAATGAATCTTCGTTATTAGCTGTTTGTGAAGTAACACCTTTTTCTACCTCAACAGATGCGTAACCTATACTAAAATTACCCATATCATATCTAACAGCAATTATGTCAGCAGACTCATCTCCATCATCAGTTTGTGTTTTAACTTGTCCTGAGTCACCTAAGTCAAGGTTTCTGTAGATAGCTGTTAAACCACCATATGTAAGTTGAGCTGAATATGTAGTACCTTCTAAATCATTGTATTCGGTGCCTGTAATAATCTGAGAAGTTCCAGTTTGTATACCGTAAGTAAAACCAATTCCTACGCCATCCATCTCTGTTTGGTACTTAAGCACCCAATCCGTCAAACTTGAATACTGTCCATGCGTAGTTGGAGCAGTTCCTGTGTTACAATCTGTAGCACTAGCTGATCCACTTCCTCTAGCAGAACAAGGTGTATATGAAACTCCCATTGAAAAACCTTCATAAACGTTACTCATATATCTTATCTTAATTGGGTCTAATGCATAACCAGCTTCGTCCTGTCTACCAAAACCTCCAGTATCATCACCCATTGTACCAAATCTATTTCTTTGATCATTATCTGGCTCAGCTGTAGGTATTAATGTTGTACCCCTGAAGTGCATCATAGTTCCAGCAGAAAAGTTATTACCTATTGCTATATTTCCAAAACTACCTGAAAATATAATGTCATTTTGATCTACACCAACATTTGATGTATCGCTATCACCACCATCATCAGAGTCTTTGGCCAAGTTAAGTGTACCGGTTACTTCTATTCCACTATCTAATGTTGTTTTACCAACAAAGGTAATACGAGTAAATCTACCATTTGATAGACCACTAAAACTTGTATCACCATATGTAGACGCGTCATTCCCTAATATTTTGCTTTGGTCACCTGAACCCATATAGAATTCTTGATAACCAGAAATAGATATTTCAGCCTTTGCTACGGATACTAACATAACCGCATAAACTAGAGCTAAAATACTAAAAAGTGTTTTTTTCATGTTATAATACTCCTGTAAAAATTTTCGCTTTGTAAGAAAAGTCTTTTAGTAAATTTCCTACACCCGCAATCTAATTATCCATAGTAATATGTTACAAATTAATTACAACCAATTTGTACCAAAACCTCAAAAAAAATAATAATAGTGACATTATTACAACAGGCTAATATTGAGTAAATAAATCTAATTGATATATCATTTACGTATAAAAAAAATGGCAATAATAAAGGACAATACTTTAAATAAATCAGATAGAAGGTTTTTTACTAATTCCATGAAGGTTCCCATGCTTTCCAGAGAAGAGGAGAAAGAACTAGCAGAGAACTGGGCTTTCAAAGAGGATAAAAAGTCAATGCACAAAATTATTAGAGCATATTCCAAATTAGTTATAGCATTCGCTATGAAATTTAAAAATTATGGTTTGCCTATAAATGACCTCGTACAAGAGGGACACATAGGGCTCATGCAAGCTATGTCTAAGTTTGAACCGCAAAGAGAAATTAGATTTTCTACTTATGCATCCTGGTGGATTAGGTCATCCATCCAAGATTTTGTACTTAAAAACTGGTCAATAGTCAGAACGGGAACGACTGCTTCTCAAAAAGCTCTTTTTTTTAGCTTAAGAAGACTGAAACTTGAATTAAGCAAATACAGTAAAAATGAAACAGAAATAAGGCAAAAAGTTGCTGAAAAGTTAAATATTAAATCAAGTGAAGTAGAAAATATGGAAAACAGATTTATGTCTGAAGATAAGTCTTTAAATGCAAAAGTTTCGGATGATTATAACCAAGAATTCGGAAACTTCTTGGTAGATGAAAGCTCATTAGGAGAGCCTGAACTTGTAGACAGGCTAGACCTAAACAAAAAAAGGTCTTGGTTCAAAGTAGCAATGAGAGAGCTTGGTATTAGAGAAAGTCAAATAATTGCATTGAGGCACCTGAGTGAAGACCCGCTTACTTTGGAGAAACTTGGTGAACTTTTTAGCATTAGTAAGGAAAGAGTAAGGCAAATCGAAAATAGGGCAATAAAAAAGCTAAAATTTTTAGTTAAGAAAATATCAAACAAACACATAGAGAAAAAAAAGTCCTCACTTAATCATAATCAGGTTTGATAAAATATCCTTTTTAAAAAGTGAGAACATTATCAGGTTTTAAGTCCTCAAAGATCAAAAATGAACAGATTGAGGCTCATGATCTTCTTGAAACGGAGGAACAAAATTAGTAAGGTCAATTCCTATGACTGCAGACTTATATTCCTCTATTGAGGGAATTCTTCCAAGGATAGCAGAAAGTACCACTACTGGTGTAGACGCAAGAAGTGACTCACCTTTTTTTTGTTCAGAGTCTTCGACTACTCGACCCTTAAAAAGTCTTGTTGAAGTGGCCATAACGGTATTTCCTTTTGCTGCTTTTTCCTGATTTCCCATGCAAAGATTACACCCAGGTCTTTCCAGGTAAAGTATATTTTCATATTCAACTCTAGCAGATAATTTTGGCTGAAAATCGTCAAATTCGAAGCCCGAGTATTTCTGTAAAATGCTCCAATCGCCTTCTTCTTTTAGTTCATTAATAATATTGTATGTTGGAGCAGCTACAACCAAAGGTGCTTTAAAATCAACTCTTCCTGAATTTCTCTCAAGGTTCCTAAGCATATGAGCCACAATTTTAATATCGCCTTTATGAACCATACACGAACCAACAAAGCCTAAATCAACTTTCTTACCAGAGCCGTAAAAGGAAATAGGCCTTATAGTATCATGCGTATAACGCTTAGAAATATCAGCATTGTTTACATCAGGATCAGCAATCATTGGTTCATCAATATAGTCTAATTCTATGGTCAATTTTGCGAAATACTTTGCATTATCATCAGGAAATAGAGCTGGTTTCTCTCCATTTTTAATTTGCGTAATTCTCTTTTCTGCAATTTCAATTAATTTGTGGAGCATTTTATTTCCATTTTCCATTCCATTTTTAATCATAATTTGAATGCGCGACTTAGAAATTTCTAGTGACTGTATTAGTGTATCATCTTCAGAAATACAGATAGCTGCTTTCGCTTTCATCTCAGCAGTCCAGTCTGTGAAAGTGAAAGCTTGATCTGCGAGTAAAGTTCCAGTGTGGACTTCTATAACCCTACCCTGAAAAACATTGTCACCAAATTTTTTGAGCATTTGGGATTGCGTAGCATGTACAACATCACGAAAGTCAATATGACCAGGCATCTGTCCCTTGAAGGTAACTTTTACAGTTTCAGGTATAGGCATAGTTACTTCGCCTGTCGCTAGAGCAAGAGCAACTGTTCCAGAGTCGGCTCCAAATGCTACACCTTTGGACATTCTTGTATGGGAGTCTCCACCAATGATAATTGCCCAATCATCAACTGTTATATCATTTAATACCTTGTGAATAACATCGGTCATGGGTAAATAGCTATCTTTAGGGTCTCTTCCAGTTATGAGACCAAAATTTTTCATAAAATCCATCAGTTTAGGAGTATTTTCTTGAGCTTTCGAATCCCAAACTGATGCAGTATGACAACCAGATTGGTATGCTCCATCTATAGTGGGTGAAATTTTTGTTGCAGCCATAGATTCTAACTCTTGTACGGTCATCAATCCCGTAGTATCTTGAGAACCTACAATATTTACTTTTACACGCACATCTGATCCTGCATGAAGAACTGGTTTCTTTTTTTCACCGATAAAATTAGCATTAAATATTTTTTCAACAGCAGTAAGTCCTTGGTCAGGAATAAATACTTCTTTTGCGGATGCATAGGACGATTTTAAAGGAATTCTTAGCGTCTGGCACGCAAAGCTTTGTAGCTTTTTACCAAAGACAATGGCATAAGATCCTCCTGCTTTCATGAATTCTAGCTTTTGCGAACTAAATGATGAGGATACATCAACTAATTCCTCGGACATCTTCTCATCATAGAGTTTCTTTTCTTTAGTATTAATGGTTAAAATTGTTCCAGTATCAACAGAAAATTTTTGTTCGAGAATAGGGTTGTCATCGTTATTTATAATTGGCTTTCCGGAAGAGTCTAATTTTTTTACCCAATTTTTTAAGTCTATACCGATACCTCCAGTTACTCCTACCGTTGTAAGGAAAATTGGAGAAATGCCATTAGTTCCAGCAACAATTGGCCCATTATTAATGAAAGGAACATAAGGACTAATTTTTTTTCCTGTTAATAAAGCTACATTATTTATACCTGACATACGTGATGATCCCACTCCCATTGTACCTTTCTCTGCAACAAGCATTATTTGCTTATCTGGATTTAATGTTTTAAGTTTTTTAATTTCTTCTTGAGCTCTTTGGGATATCATGCACTTTGCGTGAAGTTCACGGTCAGCGCGAGAATGAGCCTGATTTCCTGGAGATAATAAATCAGTAGAAACATCTCCCTCCCCTGCTACATATGTTACTACTTTGATTTCTTCTTTTATATCTGGAAGCTTCTTAAAGAACTCAGCATTTGCATAGCTTTTAATAATATCCTTTGCAATAGGGTTGCCTTTCTCGTAAGAAATCTTTAGACGGGAAGTATCATCTTCGTAAAGAAAAACTTGAGTTTTTAGTATTTCGGCTGCTTTGGAAGCAATTGAAGAATTTTCTTCTAAGGCTAAATCTAGTAATACCTTTATAGAAGGACCTCCTTTCATGTGAGACAGCAATTCTAATGCAAAACCAATAGAGATTTCTTTTATATTTACTTTTCCTAAAATAACATCCTTTAAAAAACTTGACTTTTCCTTTGCTGCACTTGTGGTTCCTGGTAAAGTATTAAAAATCAATAACTCTAGAGATTTTTTTCTGTTTTTATTTTTTTTATCTTTAATTTGAATAACAAGTTCTCTTACTAATTTCCCATCATCAATGGGCTTAGGATTAAGGCCTTGTTTTTTCCTCTTTACTATTTCATCTAAATAGGCTTTGTAATAATTCATAGTTGACACTAAATACTAATGTTATTGGAGAGTTTGCATCNCCATAGTCAAAATATGNNACTTTATTATAATTTATTTNANAAAGAAAGCAAGTTTTCTGGATTTATGGTGTTTAAAAAAGCTTTTTTAATATTTTTAAATTTTTAATATATGAGCATTAATCAGAACCTTTACCGGGTTTATCTGAAAAATACTTTTTAAACTTATCGTCTTCCTCTTGAAATTTTGAGGCATCTTCAGGAGTGTCTACCTTACTAGTTATATTGGGCCACTTAGATGAATATTCTTCATTTAGCGAAGCCCATTTTTCTGCATTGTCATCAGAGTCTGGAATAATTGCTTCCGCAGGACATTCAGGTTCACATACTCCACAGTCAATGCATTCATCCGGATTAATGACCAACATATTTTCTCCCTCGTAAAATGCATCNACTGGACAAACTTCGCAACAGTCGGTGTATTTACACTTTATACAAGCTTCTGTGACTATATAAGGCATCTATTTTATTTCCATCTACTTATTAAGAGCACTTATTGCATTGCTCTTAGCTTTCTTTCGATCTTTGTCACTAACATAGATCAGTCCTGAAACTCTTCTTATTAACATATCTTCATAAGGTTCTATCTTATTATCTATTAAGCATACTTTCCACATCATTTCAATGATTTCTATTCTATTTTTTAAATCCCAATTTTCTTTAATAGTTCTTGTGTAACTAATTAAGTCACCTGAGCTTNCCAAATTAGAAACGGTTTCCTCGATCAATTGATTAACATTGTAATCCTCTGATAAACTAAAGTGCGTTTTTAATATTTTAGCTATAATATCTCTTTCCTTTTTTCCAAAATCCTGATCAATAAGCGCTGCTTCTATAAGAATAGCAGCAATAGCCTGAAGTTTAGGATCTACAGTTTTTTCAGTATTACTTTTTCTTTTTTTAAAGAAATCAAACATATGATTTATACTCCCAATTAATTAGTCGACTAAAGTCCTTTTAGTTTTTTTAAAATATAAAAAGGACTTTTTTTATCGTATCTACTGTAGTTGTTATCTTCTGAGGTATATTTTTCCCAATACGTCACTACTTTAGTTCCAGCTATTTTAGAAAAACCAAAGAATTTCATAATACTACATAAAGTTAAATAATTTAAATTAAATTTTTTGTAGTGATAATTGTTGATGATATAAATTCTTTTTTTGGANAAGAGTACTCTTTTGAAAAAATATTCCAAATAGTTTATTTTAAAATAAAAGTTATCAATTCTTTGGTATCCAATTGTCCTTAGAATTTCCAAATCATTTTTTTCTGTATTTCTTAATATATTATTTTTTGGTATCTNATTGCTAATTCTCTTTTCATTGTAAACTTTAGCTATCTTCCATCGATTATGTACAAATTTGTTATCAAATATTTTAGCATCATAAATAAAGTAAAAACCAATTATTATCCCTTTGCTTTTCAATATTGATTTTTCTTCATACTTTAATTGTTTAAAATTTTCTGATAACTTTGCTTTTTCAAAAAAACCATGACCCTCACTAATCAAAAAAAATATACTTTTAAGAATATTACTATTTAGTACTTTATCACTTAATGTGAAACTATCATTTACAATTTCGGATACTAGATGACTTATTTTTTTTGAAAAAGATAAATATTGATGTTCTTCTATATAATTATTACTTTCTATCAATAAATTAGGAGTATATAAATCTTTTCCTTTATATAGCGAGCCAACTTTCCTATTATCAATCAAAATTTCAAGCGATTTGTTGATCGACACATTAAGATTTTTTTTACTAATAATATCATTAACGTATTTGCCATAAATTCTTTTGAGTTCTAATGAGATAATATTTTTCAAATTTTTATTCTTAAATATTGAGTTTTTATCAAAAATTATTACTTTTAGACCTGTAAATTCGCCTATGAGTTTTTCATTTAAATAAATTTTACCATCTTTGAAATGTAAAGATGAGTTATTTGATTTAATTCTGTAATCATCTANATACATTCTTAACTTTTTATCTATAAATTCATCAATCAATTTATTGTGTAATTTTTCAGAGAGTTCTTTTTCAATTTTTTGGGCAAGGTCCTTAATATCATTATTATTTTTTATCCAATGACTTCTATTAGAAAGAAAGTTCCAGAATCTGGTCTTTGCAAGCTTAAATGTTATCATGTCTATTGAATCTTCGTCGCTATTAAGAGTCTTTAACTGTTTCAAGATCCAGCCAGTGTTAATTCTACCGAAAGAGGAAATATCACAAAAAATCTTTATTAACAAATCAGAAAATGAATGACCAAAGTTTTTTAAATAATCTGGAATTGAGCTTATCTCCCAAAGCAATTTAATAGTATCAGGATTAGTCAATCTTTTTTCTACTTCTTTTACAGAAGCTAGATATTTTAAGATATTTTCATCTTCTGTATTTTGAGTTTTAATTAGAAAATTATGGTTGCTTTTCTCCTCTAATGATTTTATTAACGAGTAATAATTAGAGAAGTCAAGCTTTCTAGATCGCCAATACAAAAAATTAATAGGCTTAAATAAGTGTTTTTCAATCGAAGAAACTGTATTTGAGTCTAAAGATTTACAATTTAGTGTGGTGCCAAAAGTACCATCTTTTTTATTCCTACCAGCTCTTCCGACAATCTGTGCAAGTTCGCCTTCTGTTAAATATCTAAAACTTTTGCCATCAAATTTTTTTCTAGAGGAAAGAGCAACATGGTCTATATTTAAATTTAATCCCATTCCAATGGCATCAGTAGCTACAATATAATCTACAGTTCCTTCTTCAAACATTGATACCTGAGCATTTCTCGTTTGAGGGCTTAAAGATCCCATTACAATGGCGGCCCCTCCTTTAAGAGCCTTTATTTTAGAAGCTATATTGTAGATTTCGTTCATATTGAATGCCACAATAGCCGTTCTTTTAGGAAGAGAAAATAAGCTTTTTCTTCCTGCATAAATTATTTTTGAACGCCTTTCTTTTTGAATAATCTTTGACCTAGGAAACATTTTTGAAACTATATTTTCCATAGAACTAGATCCTAGAAAAATAGTCTCAATGTCACCTCTTGCATGAAGGAGTTTGTCTGTGAATATGTGACCTCTTTCATAGTCGTTGCAGAGCTGAATTTCGTCAACTGCAACAAAATCAACATTTAAGTTAGAGGGCATGGCCTCTACAGTAGAAATAAAGTATTTAGCTCCTCGAGGAATAATTTGTTCCTCTCCAGTGATCAATGCTACTTTGACCTTGCTCACTCTATTTACTATTTTATCATAAATTTCTTTAGCTAATAATCTTAAAGGAAGACCAAAATATCCGGAACTATGGGTAAGCATCCTTTCAATAGCATAGAATGTTTTTCCTGTATTAGTAGGTCCGAGTAAGAAAGTTATATCGTTTTGTTCAATTATATTAGTGGGCCTCTTCCCAATTTTTTCCTGTACCAACACTTACTGATATGGGAACTTCTAAATCAATTACAGGAAAATGAGCATCTTGCATTATTGAAACAATTTTTTTTATATTATCTTGTAAATATTTTTCTTCTATTTCGAAAACTAACTCATCGTGCACTTGCAATAACAGTCTTGTTTTGTTAGCAAAACCAGAGTCTTTAATTTTATAGTATTTTATCATTGCTCTTTTAATTATATCCGCGGCAGTTCCCTGTATTGGAGCATTAATAGCCTGCCTAAAGGCATAATTTCTTACCATTGGGTTTTTACTTTTATAATCTTTCAAATTAATTCTTCTTCCAAACAAAGTTTCAACATAGCCATTAGCATCAAGAAAATTTTTTATTTCATCCATGTATTCTCTTATTCCAGGGTACTGCTTGAAATAATTATCTATATATTCTTTCGCAAAGCTTCTACTTACTCCTAATTGTCTCGATAGGCCAAAAGCAGATAATCCATAAATTATTCCAAAGTTTATGGCTTTAGCATTTCTCCTTTGTTCTCCTGTGACTCTTTCTATTGGTATACTTAAAACTTGACTTGCAGTGAGCTTGTGAATATCCACATCATCTTTAAACGCCTGCTTGAGCTTCTTAATTTCTGCAATTTCAGCTAATATTCTTAATTCAATTTGAGAATAGTCAAAACATACTAGTTTATATCCTTCTGATGATATGAAGGTTTTTCTTATCTTCTTTCCATTTTCAGTCTTTATTGGAATATTCTGTATATTAGGGTCAGAGGAAGAGATTCTTCCAGTTTGAGCTCCAGCCATTTGATAGGTAGTATGTATTCTTTTTGTAGACAGATTTATACTTGAAATTAGACTACTTGTGTAGGTGTTCTTTAATTTAGAAATTTCTCTCCACTCAATTATTAATTTTGCTATCTGGTAACCTTTTTCTGCTAATGACTCTAGAACTTCTGCATCAGTAGAATAAGTACCTGATTTATTTTTTTTCGCATNAGGTAATTTAAGCTTTTCAAAAAGTATATTTCCTAATTGCTGTGTAGAATTGATATTGAAATCTTCCTCAGTCATAAGAAATATTTTTTTCTTTAGCTTCTCCAGTTGCTCTTCAAAATCTTTTTCCAAATAATGAAGCTTTTTTTCATCCACCATAATACCGTTTTTTTCCATCTCAATAATTATCTCTATAAGAGGTTTTTCAATATTTTGGTAAACTGATATAAGTTTCTTTTGTATTAATTTTTTCTTAAAAATTTTCCATAACCTTAGTGTACAGTCGGCATCTTCGCAGGCATAATGAGTTGCTAGACTAATATCTACTCCAGCAAAAGGTATTTCCTTTTTTCCAGTTCCTACTAAATCCTTATATTTTTTTTTAATTAATCCTATATACCTTTCAGAAAGAAGATCCAAATTATGATTATGCATTCCAGCATGGAGAGTGTAAGACATAAGCATGGTATCATCCATTGGGCACATTTTAGCGAAACCATTGTTCAATAATGTTATAGCATCATATTTAATATTTTGTCCTACTTTAACTATGGATTCATCTTGTAAAACAGGATTTAATTTTTCAATGACTATATCTTTTTTTAACTTTATATTTTTTCTTTCAAAATGTTCTAATGGAATATAGAAAGCTTCTCCTTCCTCACAAGAAATACTTATTCCAATTAGCTTAGCATTTAATGCCTTCAAAGAGTCTGTTTCAGTATCAATAGCTAAATAGCCTTTATTTGTACAATCAGAAATAAAATCATCTAATTCGGCTTCTTTACTTATTAAAAGATATTTATTTTTTGTTTTAGTAATTGTATTAGATTTATCCTTAACATCTTTATTTTCTAGTCTATTCTTAAGGGTGTTGAAATTATTTTTTTCAAAGAAATTAAGAAGTGTTTTCTCATTTAATTCTTTATTAGAAATTTTGGATAATTGAAAATCTATACTAATGTCATTTTTGAGAGTTACAAGTTCTTTGGATATTTTAATATTATCTATATTACCTTTTATAATTTCTCTTCTTCTATTTTGCTTGATTTCGTTATAATTACTCAGAAGATTTTCTAAGTCTCCAAATTCATTAATAAGTGCGGACGCAGTCTTAATTCCAATACCTGGAGCTCCTGGAACATTGTCTACACTGTCACCAGCTAGACTTTGAACATCTATTACTTTTTCTGGATAAACACCAAATTTTTCATAAACTTCGTTTCTTCCAATAGTCTTATTTTTTATTGGGTCCATCATGCGTACTTTATCATTTACTAGTTGCATTAAATCTTTGTCAGAGGATATTATCTCTATTTCCCAATTTTCTTTAGTAAATATATTTGCGTAAGTTGCAATTAAATCGTCAGCTTCATATCCTTCTAGTTCAACTTGGGTTACACCGAATGCATCTACTGCATCTCTTATCATTTTAAATTGAGGTATCAAGTCATCGGGAGGAGATCCACGATTAGATTTATATTCGGGAAATATTTTATTTCTAAAGGTTTTTCTGGCACTATCAAATACAACTATGATTTTTCCTTGTTTTTTATCAGCTAACAATTTAAATAGCATATTGCAAAAACCTAAAACCGCGCCTATAGGAATACCTTTTTCATTAGTTAAAGGAGGTAAAGCATAGTAAGCTCTAAATATGAATCCTGAACCATCTACCAAAGAAACAGTTTTAGTTTTTTCCATTATCTTCCTATTTTAATTTTATGACATCAAAAAAAAACTATAATATTATTATATTATACGCCACAGTTTTCATAATCATAGCGTTAATCACTGTTTATCTTCCTCTTTGGTTAAAAGAAAAATTATTATTAGACAAAAACGAAATTGGTTATCTTATAGCTTCTGTTGGTATTTTCAAATTTTTTTCAAATTTTGTCATAATCAAAAAGATTAAAGATTTAAATCATTTAAGAGCATCTATTATTTTTACTTCAATACTAATAATTATTTGTCTCTCATTTATCACTTTTTCTCACGCAAGCATTAGTAAAGAGCTTACACTGATCTTGACCATTATAAGCTTACTCATTTTTTCTCCAATTCTTCCTATGGTAGAAACAATTTTTAATAACTCAGAAAGAAATTTTGCCAAAGAATATGGCAAAATAAGAGTAAGTGGTTCTATATCTTTTATGTTNACCATTTTCTTAATAAGTATTTTTTTTGGTCAATATGCTATATCCATTTACCCAGTCTTGTTTTTATTAGCTACGATCATTTTGTTGTTAAATGCTCTAAAGTTTAAACCAGAAAAAAGTCTATTAAAAAAAATTAACTATAGAAATGATATAAAAAAATTGCTTTATCATAAGGAATACATGTTTGTTTTGATAATATGTAGCTTAATTCAATCAAGTCATGCAATGTATTATAGCTTCTCAACTATATTATGGAGCAATATAGGATTAAAAATTTTTAATATAGGAATATTATGGGCAATCGCTGTATTTGCCGAAATAATTTTATTTTTTAAAGCAGGAAAAGCCAATCTAAAAAGAAATTTCTATTTTTTTTTGGGGCTGTGTGGAGTTTTAAGTAGTATTAGATGGACCGCAACATTTTATACCGAAAGCTTCTTCTTTCTAATATTTTTACAGACACTGCATGCTATTAGCTTTGCTTTAACGCATTATCTGATTATGTATTTTATAAATGTTAAAATGCCAAATGATTTAAAATTATTATGTCAGGTTTTTTACCATGGTCTATCTGGTGGAATAATGTTAACTTTCTTTATTATATGCTTAAGTTTGTATTTTTCATATTTCAATGATAATAAAGGTTATTTATTAATGGCCTTAATATGCATGCTTAGTTTTCTTTTATCTTTTCTAGCTAGTAGGATATTTAAAAATGGGAAATAATAATTTCAATAAGCAAGAAGCAGCACTTATGATAAAAAATTTAAATAAGTCTTATTCCACCAAGAAAAAGAAAATAAAAGCATTAAATAATTTTTCTTTAAAAGTCAAGAAAGGCAGTATGCTTGCTCTTTTAGGCCCAAATGGTGCAGGAAAATCTACGCTTATTAATATTTTAGCTGGCATTACCAATAAATCATCAGGTACAGTATTAGTTAATGGATACAATATTGATACACATAAAAGAGAATCAAAATTGTCTATAGGGGTTGTTCCACAAGAGTTAGTCATGGATCCATATTTTACTCCTGAAGAAACTCTAAATTTCCAATCAGGTTATTATGGATTAAAAAAATCAGATTACTTAACTAAAATTTTGTTAAAAAAACTTAAATTAGAAGATAAGGCAGACGCTTATGTTCGTTATCTTTCTGGTGGTATGAAAAGAAGATTAATGATTGCAAAAGCCATGGTTCATTCCCCACCAATTTTAATACTCGATGAACCTACTGCAGGAGTGGATGTTAATTTGAGACAATTACTTTGGGAAAATATTAAAGAATTAAATACTAAAGGAACAACAATTTTAATTACAACTCACTATCTAGAAGAAGCTGAGTCATTATGTGATGAAGTCGCTATAATTGATAAAGGCAACAGTGTAGTGAATGGAAATATTAGAGATCTTATTAAATCTGTGGACAAGAAAACTATAAATATCTTTCTATCCAATACAATTAGTAAATTACCTAAATCTCTAATGGAGGAGGGTTTTAAACTTTTAAATGATAGAATTATAGAGGTAAAGTATAAACCTAGCAAATCTAATGCTGGACTTCTAATTAACAAAGTAGTTAGTAATAATTTAAAAATCAAAGATGTTACTACTAATGAAGCTAACTTGGAGGATTTATTTAACAAAATAGTAAATTAATTATTTTTGCTTCCATGTAATAAGAGATGACATCAGAAAATTCCAAACTGCCCCTACAAATGCTCCTATAACTCCAGATATATACCATTCACCTGACACGCCATTAATGTTTCCTGTATAAACAGAATTAGCTATTCCTACGTTAGCAGCTGCCCCAATACCGCATGTTATGTAGAATACAATGAGGGCCTTGATTGCATCAAAGCCCTTTTTTCTTCTGTCTCTGTAAGTAAGAATATTATTTAGAATGAAGTTGCTAGTCATGGCTATTATTGTAGCTATTGACTGTGCATAGAAAAAACTAAATAAGTAGGAATAAAGCATGTATAATGAAAACAGGTGAACGAAAACTCCTGAACCTCCAATAGCACAAAATGATACAAATCTAGCAGGAATAATTTTTCCTAATCTGGCTTCCCACAACAAGAGCAAGTATTCCCAAACTACGAAAACATCAAGTTTTGATTCTCCATACTTTCTTGGTTTAAAATAAAATTGTATTTCTTTAAATTTTAAAGATTTTTTCGAAGACGAAAAAATATCCAACAAGATTTTAAATCCTAAGCCAGTAAGATTAGGCGCAATTTTTTCGAAAACATCTCTTCTTATTATAAAGTAGCCACTCATTGGATCACTTAATGTTACTCTTGCTATTTTATTAGCCAACATGTTAGCAATTTTTGAAATCATATTTCTAGTTCTTGATAAACCTTTGCTTGTTTTTTTTTTCAAGAATCTGCTACCTATGACTAAATCCAGATTTTCTTTCTTAATAAGATTTAACATTTCTGGTATTTTTTTCTCATCGTGCTGCAAGTCTGTATCCATTATAAGAAAATAACTAGCAGAGCTAGAAAGACATCCTTCAATAACTGCTGATGAAAGACCCCTTCTTCCTATTCTTCTCAAACATCTAATCTTATGATTATTTTTAGCTATTTTTTTTACAATATCGTATGTTTTATCCAAAGAATTATCATCAACAAAAATAATTTCATATTCTGTACTTTTTACAGCTTGGGAAATAGCTTTTATAAAAGGCTTTACGTTTTTNGCTTCATTGAATGTAGGTGTTATTATGCTAAGTAGCATTTTTCCTCACAATATGACTTGTAAGTGGTAATATGAAATCTTTTATCCAATATAAGAGAACAAACAGTGCTAACGTCCAGGTAAGATAACTGTATCTGCCTCCAACATGATAGAATAATATTAATGAAATCATACCCAAAGCTACGTATGATAGGAGTTTTATTTTTTCTGGTTTATTTTTTTTAAATAGATAATAAAGACATGATATTATTGATAAATGATACCAGAATTCATACAGCTTAATTTCACCTCCTATGTGACTAAGTATCTTATCAAGAAGTTCTCTATCTATTTTTGCACTTAAAAAAGACAAAAANAGTTCCAAGTATTCTGAAGGTTTTGCTCCCAAATTCCAATCTTTATAAGCTGCTATAGTCAGTGGTATGAATTTATTTGTAAAAACATAATTATGTATTGGGAGTATCAATATAGGGCTAAATCCAATAGCTAGGTTAAAAATATTATTAAAGTTTTTATAAATAAAGTTTTTATAAATTAAATATATTAATACAATCAAACACGCAGGCAGAATATTAGCGCGCAAACCCATAGACAAAGCAAGTAAAAAACCTATAACTAAATATTCTAATGAATACGATTTACTTCTTTTTGCTTTTTTTTCTACTATACTGAATATTAAATGTATGGAGCAAAAAAAACATAGGTAAGAAAGTGGTTCAGCAAAACCTCTAATAGCGAGTTTAACATAGTAATAATGAAGGAACCCAAATGCCTCGAACATAGGAATAATAAACCAGCATAAAAGAATAAATATAGACCAATTTTTATTAAATAATTTATTTAAAATAGAGAAAATGGAAATAGGGATAAAGGTAAGGATAAAAAATAGTATCCAGGGAGACTCTTCAAATAATATAAAGTTGATAACCCAAATATATCTGTAGAAAGGCATAAGGTCATAAGCACTTTCTCCCCCCCTAAAGGCTTCTATAAAATTTCCAGTTGATAAATAGTCTGAAATTAAATGTGCAAAATGGACATACAGCAAGCCATCGTTTCCGCCTTCAAACAGTACAAACTTATTTATTATATTTGGATAGTATAAGTAAACAAGAAAACTAGAAAAAGTAAAACAAAACAAAAAGAAACTTGCTTTTCTAATTTCTATTCTCTTAAAAATTAGAAATGCGATTGTCAAGCAGCTTAATATTTTAATTAATTCTAAAAAAATAAATTTTATTTTGTATGAATTTGTAAGAATCAAACTTGCCTGCAACTCTGGTGTTTTTCCAGTTTCAACTAGCCAAATAATAAATCTATTTTCTGATTTTTTTAAGTTTTCTTTAATAAAAATACATTTTTCATTCTGATGTAGAATTTCATGTATTTCCTTTTTTTCAACGAAAGCCAATCCTTTCCAGCAAAACTTGGAGCTAGTATCACTATATTCAACTGGGAAAGTATATTTTACAAAAAAAGGTAATTTTGACCTATTAGGACTCTGATTTCCGTAAGCATTATAATTTGCATCATTGAAAGCTCCTAATGAAAATTCATATCTATTATTCCAATTAATAAACTTGACTGATTTTGTTTCTTTGTGAGAAAAAAATATTTGCTTCACAGATTTATCATATAAATTTTTATCTGGACCAGAAACAGAATTTGGAAATTCAGATATAAAATCCTCGTTTAGCTTTTTATATACTTTATTTGGAAGCTTTTTTTTAAAAATGCTATTCTCGTAGCTTTTTCCTCCTATAAATACATTACTTCCTAAGCTTATGTCGGGTACTGTTATATTATTTCTTAAAAATAAAGATATACAACAAATCAAGACTACTAAAATTAAGTTTTTCAAGTTTATTATTAACTCACCAGAATAAAGAAGCATCAAAATTAAAGAAAAGATTATTAAAGAAAACCAGCTTGAGTTAAATAAGCCAAGTGATATTATGATAGAAAAAATACAGAAAAGTATTTTTAATATAACACTAAATGAAAAAGAAGAATGCTTACCCATAACAAATTAAATAGCATACCTTAATGAAGTATTTTGGAAAAGTTATTAAATGATTAGAAAAGATATTAAATTAGATAAGGAAGCAAAGTTAGTCGTAGAAAAACTTGTTAAATTAAGAAAAGAAGGAAAAATTCGAAGCATAGATGAATTAGGTCATATTGAAGGAAGAGTTGAATTTAAAAAAATTAGAAATTATTTTAAACAAAAAAAAATAGAAAAAGTTGTTTGGAAAAAAGATATAAAATTAAGAAAATGCACTTTGCGTCACTACAGGGGTAAACCAAATTCTCCCGATATTGTACTTCCAGTTATGCTTTATTTTCATGGGGGAGGATGGGTAGTAGGAGATTTAGATACGCATGATGCAATATGCAGGAAGCTAGTTAGTAATGCTCAATTTGATGTGATTTCAGTAGACTACAGTTTAGCACCCGAAAATCCTTTTCCAAGAGCTGTAGAAGATTGTATAGAAACATTAAAATGGCTTTCTGTTAACCATAAGAAACTTAAAATAACTACAGAAAAAATTTTATTGTGTGGCGACAGTGCAGGAGGAAACTTATCTGCTGTATTGAGTATTTATAACAGAGATATATTGAAAAAAAATATCGTGTATCAAATTCTTATTTATCCTGCAACAGTATTTTTATCAAATTTTCCATCTAAAAGAAAATATGATGGAATAATATTGTCTGCAAATTTAATGAAATGGTTTGAAAATAATTATTTATTAGGAAAAAATCCAGAAAAATTTAAAAATGATTGGAGACTATCTCCCGCTTATGCAAGAAATCTTAAAGGGCTTCCTAAAACCTTAATTATACTTGCTGAATGCGATCCTTTATTTGATGAAGGAAATTATTTTGCAGAATTATTAAAAAAAAATAGGAATGACATAGAAAGTATTATATGCAAGGGACAGATACATGGATTTTTAACCATGGGAGGAGTAATAAAGGAAGCTAATATTATTATTGAGCAAATTAGGGAAAAAGCTAATTCTGTATTAAGTTAGATTTAAACCTTCAAATATAAATCTAATTACTTCATTCATCTCATTATGAGCGGGGCTTTTTGGAGCAGTCTTTCCCACCCAGTGGCCATACTCTGCAGCTCTCTGAAAGTCAGTCCTTAGTGATAATTGAGGTGATAACTTCCATTGGCTAGGCAAAACTTCTATAATCTTTTCTCTTGGAAGCCTTTTTTGTGGATGAATTCTAGAAGGAACTATTATACCTTTAGTTTCATCCGAGTCTTTTGATGCAGATATTACTCTCTCTATTAATGGAAAGGTTGCCTCCCACTCTAAAGAACTTAATCCTACAGGTATCACAACACCGCTTACTTGGCGAAGAAGTTCGCTAAACACAATTATGTCAATAGGAGGCAAATCAGCTATTACAACGTCACAATCCAAAGCCATATTTGAAACTGCTGCTCCCCAGGTGTGTAAAGCATGATGCACATTTCCCCCAGAATTTGGCAAAGAGAGTCGTCTTAGTTTCATACCTTTTACAGCAGTATTCTCTAGCCACAAAGTACTAGATCCTATGGGATCTGCGTCTATCAATACACATTGAAGATTGTGATTTAATGCAAGTCCTACAGAAAGATTTACAGCCAAAGTAGTTTTCCCAACGCCTCCTTTTCTATTAGTTATTGCTAAAATATTATTTTTGGACATTTTAATCTAAAATATTGTTATTTAAAAAGATGTTAAAAAAAAGTAGTGAGATAATCAAGATTAATAAAAGTCTTTTAATTCCTCTTACCAAGGATGGAAACATTATTTTCAATATTAGTAAAAAAAATATGCTAGCTAATAATTTTATAAATATATTTACCTCCTACTTTCTAATGTCCTAATGATACGCCTTCTCTTCTAGGATCAGACCCTCCGTACCAAAAATTATTTTTTTTCCATATAATATTTAAACCACTAGTCATTTTTTTATTTATTATGTTATGTCCTAATCCAGATAGCTTTTTCTCTAAGAAGTATGTATCTTTGTCTTTTTCTATTTCAGTATTATTGTTTCTTGAACAAAAATGTGGCATTTTTAACGTTTCTTCTAAAGTTTTTTCATATGCAATTAGATAGAACAGTGATTTTGATACATAGCAAATTATTCTGCTTCCGCCAGGAGATCCGATGACTCCATGAAGTTCTTTATCTTTTAGAACAAAAGTAGGTGCCATTGATGACCTAGGTTTTTTTTTGGGTTCTGCTGAATTAGCTATTTTTTTACCATCTTCTTTCTCACTTGCGAAGGAAAAGTCAGTCAACTGATTATTTATAAAGAAACCTCCAACGGTTTTTCCTGTACCAAATGCAAACTCTATGCTACTTGTTAATGATACAGCATGACCAAATTGGTCTACAATACTAATATGGGTGGTAGAACTTTTTTCCAAACTTTTTGATTTTGTTAGTTTGTTATTATCAAATTTTTTCAATATGCCAGGTTTCACTTTTAAATTTGCTTTGTTAATATTTATCTCTTTAGACCTTTGATTGAGATATGATTTTGATAAAAGTTCCTTTACAGGGACATTAAAAAAACTAGGATCTGCTATATAAGCATCTCTATCATTATAAGCTAACCTAGAGGCTTCAAGGAAAAGATGTTCAGATCTATGTAGTCTTTGATTAATAGGATAATCCTTAAAATTTTCCAAAATACCCAGAATTTGTAAAACTCCTACTCCTCCTGATGTAGGAGGAGGAAATCCACATACATCATAGTCTAGATACTGTGAACATATTGATTCTCTTTTAATTGTTGTCCATGCATTCATATCTTCTAAACTAATCTTATTATTAAACCTATTTGCTATTTTTTTAGCTATTTTTCCTTTGTTAACTGAGTAAGGATTGATAGAGATCTCTAATAGTGTTTTATTAAGTTTGTCATTTATGACTAATTCACCTACTTCTTTTGGGACTCCTTGCTTAAAATATAAAAACTGAGCATATTCATCATTTATGATATGTGGTGCCCAGCCTAGCATATAATTTAGCCTCTTAGATATTCTGAATCCTTTTGTGAAATTTATAGCTTCTTCAAAAAGTTCTTTCCAATTTGTTTTTCCGTGAATTTTATGAGCATCTGCTAGCATGGAATAAAGACCAGGTATTCCTATTGAAGAGGGACTAGTAATAGCTTCTAAGAAAGATATTTTTTTTTTATCACTATTTATAAACATATCTTTATTTGCTGACATAGGAGCATATTCTCTGCCATCCCAAGCATGAATTTCATTAGTATTATTATTAAAAAATAATAAAAAACCTCCACCACCTACTCCAGAGGATTGTGGTTCTACAACTGACAAAACATTCTGTGCAGCTATTGCTGCGTCTAAAGCATTACCACCTCTTTCCAAAATATTTCTAGCTGCTTTGGCAGCTCTCTTATCTGCGCAAACAATCATAAACTTTTTAGATTTATTGATGCCAAATTCTTTTTTTGTCTCTGGACTATCTTCAGGATTTGACTTGTTAATAACTTCTGCCTTTAAGAAACACATGCAAATTATTTGAAGAATAAAGGTATATTTGATAAGATTCTTAATTAAAGGCAATTTAAACATTTCTTAAGGAATATACAGCGTGAAATCACATATTGCTAGAAATTTAAAAACCTTAAGAGTTATAAGAGAAAATATTACTAATAAGAAATTAAGTTTTGTTCCAACTATGGGCTCTTTGCACAACGGCCATATAAAGCTAATTAAGAGCGCAATTAGAAAATCTGATAAGGTTATAGTCTCTATATTTATTAATCCAAAGCAATTTGATAACAGAGAAGACTTTTCTTCTTATCCTTCAAACGAAAAAGAGGATATTAAAAAATTAAAAGATCTCGGCGTAGATATAATTTTTATACCCCAAGAAAAAGAAATTTATCCAGAAGATTTTAATATGCAAGTAAAAATCGGTGAATATAACAAAATCCTATGTGCAGCCAAAAGAAAAAACNACTTTATAGGAGTCTCCACTATTCTTATTAAATTATTCTTTTTAATCAGACCTCACTTTACCTTTTTTGGCGAGAAAGATTATCAGCAACTCGTTATTGTAAAAAAATTAGTAAAGGATTTTTCTATTAACACTACGATAATAGCAGTTAAAACAGTAAGAGATAGAAATGGTTTGGCCTTATCNTCCAGAAACAATTTACTTACTTCTACGGAATATGATAAAGCAGTAAATATTAATAAAGTATTAAGGGAAGGAAAAAAGTATAAACTTTCTTCTTACAAAAAATTAATTTTAGAAACTGAAAACAGCTTAAGAAAATTAGGTATCAAAAAGATCGATTATCTGGAAATAAGAGAAGAAAAAAACTTAAGAAGCTATGAACAATTTAAAAATCAATCAAACACAAAGTTTAGAATTTTTATAGCAGTTTATATAGGTAGAGTTAGACTTATAGATAATATGCGAATCAATTAAACTAATCTGCGTATACTCTTACTTCCGTGTCTTCAATTTCTGAAAGAGCTAACTCAGTAACAGATAATCTATCAGCTGGCATTCCCATAGATATTAAAGAGCTAACAACCTTGCCGGCCTCTTCTCTTGCATCAGCTGCTCTTTGCGCCTTTTCACTAGCATTACCAGCAGAAGAACTAACAGCTACTAAGGTAAATGTAGCTTCGGGGGCTCTATCCAAGGCTGCACTAACAGCACCATAAAGTCCTTGATTGTATTTTATTGACTCTCCTTCAATTTTAAGAACTGCGATAGGATTACCAGACAGGTCTGTATCTGACCTTTTATCGTCGATTTCATTATCATCTAGAACAGGTAATGATTTGATAGTACCTAATCCTAGTCCAAAAGATTCTCCTACCGAGATTGCACTAGCTAACTGAGTTAAACGTCTTCTTTCAGCAGCTAAATATATGTCTCTTCTTCTAACTGTCTCGTTTAGATCTTCTAGTAATCTAGTCAANTCAACTGTTTTTCTTTTAATTTCATCTTGAAGTGATGATAAATTTCTATGATCTTCATCAACTGCACCTCTAAGTCTTTTTGCAGACCTAGTTTGATCTCTAAGGTAAGATACCCTTGCTGATAGTAATGCTATTTGATTTCCTAATTCTACTAGTGCTTGCCCTTGTGTTGCAACTTCTGCTAATTCTGTTTGAGCTTTTTCGTATTGGTCCAAAAGGATAGGATTTCCTGGGGTTGTTCCAATCTGGAGTCTAGCTGAAATAGCAGCTACAGTTGAATGATAGACTTCAGCACTTTCAACACCATTAGCTCTAAGAATTCGGAAATTATTATACTTACCTGCTATTTCATCAGAAAGATTACTGTATTCATCTCTCATATCAATTATTCTTTCACCAACGTAGGTGAGTATAGCAGGTACATTAGCATTATTAGTTAAGTCAGATAAATCTGACTGGACATTAGAATTAATGTCTGAATCATTTTGTCCAAGTATTGATTCAACTGATTCATCATCTAGGGGTAATGCATCAACTTCTGCGACAGTTGTATCATCTGCAAAAGAATCGTCTGAGTCATTTCTAGTTATTATAATGTCCTCTGTATTTTCTGGGTCAAAGTCTTCAGCTGGAATTTCTCTAATGACTATTTCATCCTCACCGTCAGAACCTATGGGCCAGAGATCAGTTAAGTCATTGAAAGAGCAACTACTTAAAAAAAACGCAATAAAAAATAGTTTTGCACACGAAGATAAATATTTTATTTTAAACATAGCTATATCCAATTAATAATATAATACTAAACACTCACAATAAATCAATAGTTCGAAAAACTTTCTAAAAATGTTATATATTAAGTTGTAATTTTGCAACAACAATAAAATATAAAAAAATTTATTATTTTTATGAGTTATGTTTATAATCTTTTATTAAATAACGTAATTTATAGCCCCTGTAGGCTAACTGGATAAACCACATGACTACGGATCATGATTTAGGGGTTCGAATCCTCTCAGGGGCGCCAAAAATAATTGAAGTTTGAAATATGACATCTCTGAAAAAAAATACAGCTAACTACTCTCAACTTACTCCTTTATCTTTCTTGTACAGAACAGTAAAAATATTTCCAAAAAAAATAGCTTGGATTTTTAACAAGAGGAAAGCTACTTATGAAGAATTCTATTTCAGATGCATACAATTAGCTAATGCTTTAAAAAGTGCAAACATAAAAAAAAATGAAGTTGTTTCTGTAATGTTACCAAATGTTCCAGAAATGATAGAAGCACACTTTGGAGTTCCAATGAGTGGTGCAATATTAAACTCACTTAATACTAGATTAGAGAAAAAAAGTATAGAATTTATTTTAAAACATAGTAAGACCAAAGTTCTAATATTTCACGAGGATTATTTAGATTTGGTTATTAATCTATCTAAAAATAATATAAAATTAGTAATTGTTGCGTCATCAGATAAACTCCTACAAAAGAAAATTAGCAACTATGAAAAGTTCCTTTCAAAAAATAATAAAAATAATATAAACCACACTCAAGAATATTATCCTGATAATGAGTGGGATGCTATCAGTTTAAACTATACCTCGGGAACTACAGGGGAACCTAAGGGAGTTCTTTATCATCATAGAGGTGCACATTTAATGTGTTTCAATAATCAGATGGTATGGCAAATGGGATATCATCCTATTTATTTATGGACACTTCCAATGTTCCATTGTAATGGTTGGTGCTTTCCTTGGACTATTGTAGCTTTAGCCGGAACACAAATTTGTACTAATAAATTTAATGGAAAAGAAATTATTAGATTAATTGACAAATACAAAATTAGTCACTTGTGCGGGGCACCTATAATTATGCAGATGATCATTGATAATATGAAATTCAAAAAATATTCAGGTTTAACTAATATAATGACAGCAGCATCTCCTCCTCCGCCAACGGTATTAGAAAATATAGAAAAAAATGGGTTCCTGGTTACGCATGTTTACGGACTTACAGAAAGTTATGGTCCAGCAGTTGTATGTGAATGGAAAGAGGAGTGGAATAAAATAAAATCTTCAAAAAAAAGATCTTTATTAAAGGCTAGACAAGGAGTTAATTATCCTTCGTTAGATTATCTAGATGTATATGACGCGAAAAAAAATAAATCAGTAAAAAGAGATGGAAAAATGATAGGAGAGGTAAGGTTTAGAGGAAATATAGTTATGAAGGGGTATCTCAAAAACAAAGATGCTAATAAAGACGCATTTAGAAAAGGTTGGTTTTACACAGGAGATTTAGCAGTAATGCACTCTGACGGATATATCGAATTAAAAGATAGGGCAAAAGATATTATTATATCAGGTGGAGAAAATATATCTTCAATTGAAATTGAAAAAACAATATTACAAAATAAAGCAGTATTAGATTGCGCAGTGGTAGGTATAAAAAACCAAAAATGGGGAGAGGTTCCATGTGCATTTATTGAAACAAAGAATAGAAATCTATCTGAAGAGGAAGTTATAAAATTTTGCAAAAAATTTTTAGCTGGCTTCAAGATTCCCAAGAAAATAATATTTACTAATTTACCTAGAACCTCTACAGGCAAAGTAAGAA